>NZ_JBBIAR010000025.1:0-122751 GCF_054185165.1 Bradyrhizobium sp. UFLA05-109
TGTGCTTCCAATCCGAACACGAACTGATTGGTTTGCCAGCGATACCCGATCTGTCCGCCGACAAGGCCTCCGGAGCGGGTAGCGCAACCACCTGCGACTGTTCCAAAAATGTCAGTGACGAAGTCCACGCAGCCGCGGCTCTGGCCCCATCCACCATTGGCGCCGATGTAGAAGCCGCTCCAGTTGTAGATCGCCACCACAGGTGCAGGTGGCGGTGCCTTGACGGCCATATCGGCCGCCGATGCGGGAGCAGCCAAGCCCAAGCCGGCGAAGCCGACAGCCGCCAACAAAAGTTTCTTCATGTCATTATCTCCTTGTCCCCCAATGCAATCAGACGGCATCGATCCTTATGCACGTTCACGTGCATATCTGTTTCGATTCCAGCTGGAAGTTTAGTGACGAAGGTCTTCAGGCCCCGTAACCAAATGGCAACACTCAAGCACAATCGGAAATTGCACAGCGCTGCACGTCCGGCGAAACCCTCAATCGGCGTCGGAACGGCCCGAAGGATCGGCCGCGCCGTCGCATCCTTCAGCAAGCCACGTGTGAACGTCGCCAGACGCGATATGCCGCCTCGGGAGATGGGGATTTATCGTACCTGCGAAAACGATCAGCCCTTCGTCCAGCTTTGCGCGCGCGAAGACTTTGGCCTCGGCTTCGGTCGCAAACGTCCTGGTTTCACGCGGGCTTCGCCTTTTGGAAAGAAGGAGTCCCTGTTTGCGGGTTTCAAAGGTGACGTACCAGGTCAGCGTCATCTCGCTCGGACCGCCAAACGTTGTGTGGAGACAGTTCGGGCGTAGAGCCGCGCCTGGCTTTGATTTAGGTCAATCGATTGCGAGCGTGCATCGGCGGATCGGACAGCGAAGATGTGCCCGCACAGAATTATCCGCCGCGCGGAATCCTCCCGCCCCTCGCATGATTGCCCTGTCCTGGCCCCCCCCTGCGAATAGACTTTTGCCGGACCGGGCGGCATCCTGCTGCCGAAACCAATCGATAACAGGGCCGTCACGCGCCCGAGGAAACAGAGGGCGCCCATGCTGAAGACACGTTTCACCGAGCTGGTCGGCGTCGAGCACCCGATCGTCCAGGGCGGCATGCAGTGGGTCGGGCGCGCCGAACTCGTGGCCGCCGTGGCGAACGCCGGCGCGCTCGGCTTCATCACAGCACTGACCCAGCCGACGCCGGAGGACCTCACCAAGGAGATCGCGCGGTGCCGCGACCTCACCGACAAGCGCTTCGGTGTCAACCTCACCATCCTGCCCGCGATCAAGCCGCCGCCCTATGCCGAATATCGCTGCGCGATCATCGAAGCCGGCGTCAAGGTGGTCGAGACCGCCGGCAACAAGCCGCAGGAGCATGTCGACGAGTTCAGGAAGCACGGCGTCAAGGTCGTGCACAAATGCACCAGCGTCCGCCATGCCCTTTCCGCCGAGCGCATGGGCGTCGATGCCATCTCGATCGACGGTTTTGAGTGCGCAGGCCATCCGGGCGAGGACGATACGCCCGGTCTGATCCTGATTCCGGCGGCCGCCAACAAGGTCAAGATCCCCATGATCGCCTCGGGCGGCTTCGCCGACGCGCGGGGGCTCGTAGCCGCGCTGGCACTGGGAGCCGACGGCATCAACATGGGCACCCGCTTCATGGCGACCAAGGAGAGCCCGATTCACCAGCTCATCAAGGAGAAGATCGTCGCCAGTGACGAGCGCGAGACCGAGCTGATCTTCCGCACCATGCGCAACACCTCGCGCGTCGCCAGGAACGCGATTTCCAGCAAGGTCGTCGCCATGGAGAAGGAAGGCGCGAAGTTCGAGGACATCCGCGAGCTCGTCGCCGGCGCTCGGGGCAAGATGGTCTATGCGTCAGGCAATTCGGACGAAGGCATCTGGTCGGCTGGCCAGGTGCAGGGCCTGATCCAGGATATCCCGAGCTGCGCCGAGCTCATCTCCCGCATCGTGCGCGAGGCGGAAGCCATCATTAGGAACCGGCTCGAAGGCATGATCGTTCATCCGAAAGCGCAGGCTGCGGAATAATCACTGCAAGCAGCGGGAGCAACGCATGAAGGCTTATGTCTACGGCCCTGAGGGAGCTGCGATTTCCGACGTCGCTCAACCAGCGCCTAAAGGCACGCAGGTGCTGGTTCGCGTGCGCGCCTGCGCGCTCAACCGGGCCGACACCGGCATGCGCAGGGGCCACGCTCATGGCGCGGCCGGCGGGGTCGGCACCGTACTCGGCATGGAATGGGCCGGTGAGGTCGCAGCCCTCGGGCCCGACGCGAAGGGCGTGAAGGTCGGCGACCGCATCATGGGCTCGGGCACTGCTGCGTTCGCGGAGTTCACTCTCGCCGATCACGGCCGCCTGTTCCGCGCCCCCTCGAACATGAACTTCGAGGAAGCCGCCACGCTCCCTGTCGCGATCGCGACCATGCACAACGCCGTCGTCACCGTCGGCGGGATTCAGCCGGGCCAATCTGTCCTGATTCAGGGCGCAAGCTCCGGCGTCGGCCTGATGGCGATGCAGATCGCCAAGCTCAAGGGCGCAAAGCTCGTGATCGGTTCGTCGACGGATGCCCATCGCCGCAGCCGGCTCACCGACTACGGCGCCGATCTCGCGATCGACTCCTCCGACCCCGGCTGGGTCGACCAGGTGTTGAAGGCCACCGGCGGCGAAGGCGTCGACCTCATCGTTGACCAGGTCTCGGGCAAGGTCGCGAACCAGAACCTTGCCACCACCAAGGTGAAGGGCCGCATCGTCAATGTCGGCCGGCTCGGCGGCACTCATGCCGATTTCAATTTCGACCTGCACGCCGCGCGCCGCATCAACTATATCGGCGTCACCTTCCGCACTCGCACCATCGAGGAGATCCGCGAGATCTTCGAGGAGGTTCGCAAGGACATCTGGAGTGCGGTGGAAGCGCGCAAGCTGCAACTGCCGATCGACAAGGTGTTTACCTTCGACGACATCGATCAGGCCTTCGCACACATGGAAGCCAACAAGCATCTCGGCAAGATCGTCGTGACGCTGTGAGGGCGCCTTTCGGGCAGCGCGGAGTAAAGGCGATATATCGCCACTCTCACCGCTCGTCATGGCCGGGCTTGACCCGGCCATCTACGTGCCGCCGCGACTCACAAAGACGTGGATGCCCGGGTCAAGCCCGGGCATGACGACGGAGTGATTGGTTCGCCACCTCGTTCAATCTGGAACAACTCGCAACAGTCCCGCTCTTGCAACTCACTTGCGACTGCAGCTGTGGATCGTCGCTTGATGTTCGCGGACTGCCTGCTAAATCCCCGGCCATGACAGCACAGCACAGCAAGACATCGGTCGCCGCGATTTCGATCTTCGCCAGCGGCGGCATGGCGGTAGCCAAATTCGTGGTCGGGATCGCGATCGGCTCGCTGGCCCTGATCTCGGAAGCGCTGCATTCCTCGATCGACCTGGTCGCGACCATCATCACCTGGGCGGTGGTGCGGGTGTCCGACAAGCCTGCCGACGACGAGCATCATTACGGCCATGGCAAGCTCGAGAGCATCTCCGCGCTCGGCGTCACCGCCCTGCTCTACGTGCTGGCCGGCGGCATCCTGGTCGAGGCCTATAGCCGCATCCGCGAGGGCTCGCCGCCGCCGACCATCTCGGCCGTGCCCTTCGTCGTGCTGGTGATCGACATCGTCGTCAATCTCTGGCGCGCCCGTGCACTGCATCGCGCCGCGCGGGAGACGCGGAGCCAGGCACTCGCCGCCGACGCCCTGCATTTTGCCTCCGACGTGATGGGCTCGTTCGCCGTCATCGCGGGCCTCATCCTCGCCGCCCTCGGCTTCTGGTGGGGCGACGCCGCGGCGGCCGCCGCCGTCGCCGTGATGATCGCAGCTCTCGGCCTGCGCATGGCAGGATCGACGGTGCAGACCCTGGTCGATCGCGCCCCGGAGGGCGCGCTGGAAAAAGCGACCGCCGCGATCAAGAGCGTGCCCGGCGTGCTCGATGTCGAGCGCCTGCGCGTGCGCATGGTCGGCGCGACCTACTTCATCGATACCATCGCAAAAGTGCCGCGGACCTATCCGATCGACCGCGTCGAGGACATCAAGCGCAACGCGCAAGCTGCCGTCGGCAGGGCGTTCGGCGACGCCGACCTCACCTTCACCGCAGTCCCGGTCGCGCGCGACAACGAGACCGTGCGCGACCGCATCATGGTGATCGCCCGCAACTCCGGCCTCGCCATTCATCACGTCACCGTGCATGACCTCGGCGCCAAGCTGATCGTCGGCATCGATCTCGAGGTCGATGCCGAGATGCCACTGGTCGCAGCCCATGACGTCGCCAACACGCTGGAGCGCAGCATCCAGGAGGAATTCGGCGAGGATGTGGAGGTGGACGTCCATATCGAGCCGCTCGAGCCGGAGCTGCCGTTCGGCGTCGACGCTCCGGCGCAACGGGTGCAGGCCATTGCAGCCGCGCTCACCGGCTTCGCCGCAGGCGGCGAGATCAACGACATCCATAATGTGCGCGTGCGCAACACCGACGCCGGCGAGATCGTCAACTTCCACTGCCGCGCCACGCCGTCGATGAGCGTGATCAAGGTGCACGAGCATGTCGACGAGATCGAGCGCGCGCTGCGTCGCGCCTTCCCGAGCGTGAAGCGTGTGATCAGTCACGCCGAGCCGCCGCGCGCGTGACTGATCACACGAAGAGTTCACACGTTCCCGTTTCGGACTCGCCGCGCACATCAGATTGCGGACCCTCGCGGCGCAAACTCTCCATTGGATAAGAATTATTTCGCGTTAACGATTCGTTGACTCTCGACAGCCCGCGAAAACTGGATTCAAATCGCTGTGATTCGGAAGCGAGCGGGGGCTTCATTCCGAATTGTGGTGCAGCAATATCTCTGGGGGCCGAAGGCATGCCGCGCGCAGACGCCGCGAGCGCGTGCGTCCAATCCGATTCGATCAAGGGATTGGCGCAATCGATCGCGAAACCGGCCTACCACCGGCTCCTGATCGCCGAGCCGGCGCTCCGGCGCGCTGTGCCTACTCTCATCATCGCCTTCCTCATCACCATCTGTCTCGGCGCCTTCGTCCAGGTCGTTGACCAGACCCGGCAGAAGCGCCTGGTGGTCAAACACGACATTCAGGCGCTCGCCGACCTGCTCGCCGAGCGCATCGATCGCCTCGCCTCGGTGCGCATGGACCGCCAGAAGAACATCGAGCGTCTGCCGACGCTGTTGCCCGAGCTCATTCCCTCCTGGGGCGCCGCCTCGGGCCGCCACGTCATCGTCACCTCCGTCGGCACCGACCGCCGCATCCTCGCACGCATTCCCGTGGACACCGATCCGGCCGGCAACGACCGCCTGCTCGATGCGATCACTACCGCGCAGCTGGTGGCGATGCCGCCGCAACAGAACGACGTCTCCGATCTCACGCTGCCCAGCGGCAACAGCGCGATGGCGATCTCCCGGCCGATCAGGTCGCTGCCCGGTCAGGTCACCGTGATCCAGGAGCGCAACGAGCCGATCTGGGGCTCGGATGCCGCGCTCTCGGTGACGCTGTCGGCAACCACCGGCTTCGTCGTCCTGATCCTCGGCTTCGCCTTCCACTGGCAGTCGACCCGCGCCCGCGAGGGCGACCTGATCAACGACGCCGTGCGCGGCCGGATCGACACCGCGCTCAACCGCGGGCGCTGCGGCCTTTGGGACTGGGATCTTTCGCGGGGCAAGATCTTCTGGTCGCAGTCGATGTTTTCGATGCTGGGCCTCGACGGCCGCAACGAGCTCCTCACCTTTGGCGAGGTCAATGCGCTGGTGAAGTCGGACGACATCGACCTGTTCGCGATCGCCGACCAGCTGATCTCGGGCCAGATCGACCACATCGACCAGAGTTTCCGCATGCAGCACGTCGACGGCCACTGGATCTGGCTCCGCGTGCGCTGCGAGCGCACGCGCGCCACGGGCGATTCCGCCATGCATCTGATCGGCATCGCGGTCGACATCACCGAGCAGAAGAGCCTTGCCGAAAGGACGGTGGAAGCCGACTTGCGCCTGCGCGATGCCATCGAGACGATCCCGGAAGCCTTCGTGCTGTGGGACAACAGCGACCGTCTGGTGCTCTGCAACTCGCACTTCCAACGCCTGCACAGGCTGCCGGACTCAGCCGTCATCCCCGGCACCTCCTACGAGACCGTGCTCGAGGTCGGCCGCATGCCGGAGGTGCGCACCCGCCACAACGAGACCGCCAATCAGGGACCGGGTGCCCGCACCTTCGAGGCGCAGCTCGACGACGGCAGCTGGCTGCACATCAGCGAGCGCCGCACCAAGGACGGCGGCTACGTCTCGGTCGGCACCGACATCACGCGCATCAAGGAACACGAGCAGAAGCTCGTCGACAACGATCTGCGCCTGCGCGCCACCGTCATCGACCTGAAGCGCTCACAGGCGGCGCTGGAGCGCCAGACCAACGAGCTCGCCGATCTCGCCGAGAAATACCAGCGCGAAAAGACCCGCGCCGAGGAAGCCAACCAGACCAAGTCGAAATTCCTCGCCAATATGAGCCACGAGCTGCGCACGCCCTTGAACGCGATCATCGGCTTCTCGGAGGTCATGGGAAGCGGCATGTTCGGCGAGCTCGGCAACGAGAAGTATCAGGAATACTGCCAGGACATCCTAACCAGCGGTCACTATCTGCTGGAGGTCATCAACGACATCCTCGACATGTCCAAGATCGAGGCCGGCCGCATGAAGCTCGACATGGAGGAGCTCGACCTGTCCCGCACGCTCGCGGAATCGCTGCGGGTGGTCTCGGGCCGTGCCGAAGACAAGAACCTGACGTTGGACGCCGACATCGAAAACATCATTTCGGTCGTCGCCGACCGCCGCGCCACCAAGCAGATCATCGTCAACCTCCTGTCCAACGCCGTGAAGTTTACGCCGGACGGCGGCCGCATCGTGGTGCGCAGCCGGCAGCTCGAGGACAAGGTCGTGCTGATGATCGCCGACACCGGCATCGGCATCGCCCCGCATTCGCTGACGCGGCTCGGCCGCCCCTTCGAGCAGGTCGAGAGCCAGCTCACCAAGACCTATCACGGTTCGGGCCTGGGGCTTGCGATCGCCCGCTCGCTCGCGCAACTGCACGGCGGCTCGATGCGGCTGCGCTCGAAGATCGACGTCGGCACCGTCGTGCGCGTCACGCTGCCGCGCGATGCCAACAAGGCCTCGGCCAGGATCCCCGCGGCCGCCTGACCCCGATCAGGATTGCAGCGTCGGCGCCACCTCGCGCGCGACGTTGACGAGCGCGGCGATCAGCGGCGTCATCGGGTCGCGCTGCGGGATCACGAGGCCAATGCTGTAGTTGACCTCGGGATCGGTGATCGGGATCGAGCGGACGGTATCCTTGAGGCCGAGCGTCTCGGCGAGCTTCGCCGGCATCACGCTCGCCCACCGCCCGGTCTTCACATGGGTGAACAGCACCAGCAGCGAGTTCGACGTCAGCGTCGGCGTCGCCTCGGCATTCACCGAGCGCAACGCGCGGTCGATGATGCGGCGGTTCTGCATGTCCGGCGTCAGGAGGCAGAGCGGCACCTTGCCGACCTCCGCCCAGGTCACCGTCTCGCGGTCACCGAACATCGCATCCGGCGCGGTCAGGAGGCGATAGCTCTCGTTGTAGAGCGGGATGGTGCGCACCTTGCCGATCGGCTCGTTCTCGATATAGGTCAGCCCTGCATCGACCTCGAGATTTTCGAGAAGCCCCAGCACCTCGGACGACGTAGTCGACTGGATACGGAAACGCACCTCCGGATGTTTGGCGCGGAACGGGGTCGTCAGCGACGCCACCATGCCGAGCGCGGTCGGGATCGCTGCGATGCGGATCTCGCCGGAGAGCTTGTGCTTCAGCCCGTTGATCTCGTCGCGCATGGCGCGGGCGTCGCCGACGATGCGCCGGGCCCAGTCGAGCGCCCGCTCGCCTTCCGGCGTAAAGCCCTGGAAGCGCGAGCCGCGCTGGACCAGCATGACGCCGAGAATCTCCTCGAGCTGCTTCAACCCGGTCGACATTGTCGGCTGGGTGACGCCGCAGGCCTCCGCCGCGCGTCCGAAATGCCGCTCCTTGGCCAGCGCCAGCAGAAGTTCAAGCTTGTCGAGCAACCGCTTTTCCCCTGGGATTTTGTGGTGGCATGCAAGCTATCACGATGAGCCTTCTCCAACACCCGAAAACGGGACGTTGCCGGAACAATCATTGCTATTTCGTATCACCCGATTGCGTCACCCTATCGATGCGAATTCCCGATCGCAGCATGGGACGGCTTTATTGATTTTCGAATGATTCCAAATACTCATGGAGCAGGTTACCCTCTGATTGAGAATGAAGAATGACGGGGATTCACGAACCTTGGGACGAAACGCGCGGCGCTGAAATCATCGCCGAACACGCCGGACAGGAGGGCGCGACGCTGGTCATCCTCCATGCCCTGCAAGAGGCCTTCGGCTATGTCCCGGAGGCGGCGATTCCCATGGTCGCGCAGGCACTCAACCTGTCGCGCGCCGAGGTTCATGGCGTGTTTACCTTCTACCACGATTTCCGCCACAAGCCCGCCGGCCGCCACGTTCTGAAACTGTGCCGCGCGGAAGCTTGCCAGGCTGCCGGTGGCGATGCGCTGGCAGCCCGTGCCGAGGCGAAGCTCGGCGTCTCCCTGGGCAACACCACGGCCGATGACCGCGTGACGCTGGAGCCGATCTACTGCCTCGGCCTCTGTGCCACCGCGCCCTCGGCGATGCTCGATGGTCGCCTCGTCGGCCGGCTCGATGAGAAGCGCCTCGATGCGCTGGTGGCGGAGGCGCAGCGATGAAGATGCGGATATTCGTTCCCCGCGATGCGGCTGCCGTCGCTGTCGGCGCCGACGATGTGGCCACGGCGATCGAGCAGGCTGCGGAGAAGCGCGGCCTTCCAGTCGAAATCGTCAGGACCGGCTCACGCGGACTGTGTTGGCTGGAGCCAATGGTCGAGGTTGCAACTCTCAAGGGTCGTGTCGCGTACGGACCGGTCGGCCCGGAGGATGTCTCCTCCGTGTTCGACTCCATGGCAAGCAACGGACAGCATCCCCTGCGCCTTGGCATCGCTGACGAGATTCCCTGGCTGAAGCGCCAGACCCGCCTCACCTTCGCCCGTTGCGGCGTGATCGATCCGCGTTCGCCCGAGGATTACCGCACCCATGGGGGCTACAAGGGCCTCGAGCGCGCGCTGTCGCTCGGCTCGGATGCGATCCTGGCCGAGGTCACCGCATCCGGCCTTCGCGGCCGCGGCGGCGCTGGCTTCCCGACCGGCATCAAGTGGAAGACGGTCGCCCAGGCGAAGGCCGATCGCAAGTTCATCGTCTGCAACGCCGACGAGGGCGATAGCGGGACGTTTGCCGACCGCATGATCATGGAGGGCGATCCCTTCCTGGTCATCGAAGGCATGACCATCGCGGCGATCACGGTCGGCGCGACCAAAGGCTACATCTACGTCCGCAGCGAATATCCGCACGCGGTCGAGGCGATGAACGCGGCGATCGCGGCGGCAAAGCATGGCGGCTATCTCGGAACGAATATCGGCGGGTCAACGCAGAGCTTCGATCTCGAGGTGCGCGTCGGCGCCGGCGCCTATGTCTGCGGCGAGGAGACCTCGCTGCTGGAGAGCCTCGAAGGCCGTCGCGGCATCGTGCGCGCAAAGCCGCCGCTGCCGGCGCATCACGGCCTGTTCGGCAAGCCGACCGTCATCAACAACGTGCTGTCGTTCGCAGCCGTCCCGTTCATCCTTGCCGAAGGCGCCAAGGCCTATGCGGATTTCGGCATGGGCCGCTCGCGCGGCACGATGCCGATCCAGCTCGCCGGCAACATCCGTCATGGCGGGCTGTTCGAGACCGCGTTCGGCGTGACGCTCGGCGAGCTCGTCGACGACATCGGCGGCGGCACGTTCACCGGCCGCGCGGTCCGCGCCGTGCAGGTCGGCGGGCCGCTCGGCGCCTATTTCCCCCGCGCGCTGTTCGACACGCCGTTCGACTACGAGGCCTTTGCCGCGCGCGACGGCCTGATCGGCCATGGTGGCATCGTCGTGTTCGACGACAGCGTCGACATGCGCAAGCAGGCACGATTTGCGATGGAGTTCTGCGCCATCGAATCCTGCGGCAAGTGCACGCCGTGCCGGATCGGCTCGACCCGCGGCGTCGAGACGATCGAGAAGATCATGCGCGGCGAGCGCGTGAGCGAAAACCTCGCGCTCGTCGAGGACCTCTGCAACACCATGAAATTTGGCTCGCTCTGCGCACTCGGCGGCTTCACGCCCTACCCCGTGCTGAGTGCCCTGAAGCATTTCCGGGAAGATTTTGGCCCGGCACCGGCCACCCTTCAGGCCGCGGAATAGGAGAACAACGATGTCTCTGATCGAGGAAATCGACTTCGGCACGCCGCGCTCGAAATCGGAAACTATGGTCACGCTGACCATCGACGGCAAGGAGATCTCGGTGCCCGAGGGCACCTCGATCATGCGCGCGGCGATGGAAGCGGGTCACCAGATCCCGAAGCTCTGCGCGACCGACATGGTGGATGCGTTCGGCTCCTGCCGCCTCTGCCTCGTCGAGATCGAAGGCCGCGCCGGCACGCCGGCCTCCTGCACCACGCCCGCGATGAACGGCCTCGTCGTTCACACCCAGACCGAGCGGCTGAAAAAGCTGCGCAAGGGCGTGATGGAGCTCTACATCTCCGACCATCCGCTCGACTGCCTCACCTGCGGCGCCAACGGCGATTGCGAGTTGCAGGATATGGCCGGCGCCGTCGGCCTGCGCGACGTGCGCTACGGTTATGAAGGCGAGAACCACGTCTTCGCCAAGTCCCATGGCGAGATCAATGCCGCCTGGATGCCCAAGGACGAGTCCAACCCCTACTTCACCTACGATCCGTCGAAGTGCATCGTCTGCTCGCGCTGCGTCCGCGCCTGCGAGGAGGTGCAGGGCACCTTCGCACTGACGATCTCGGGCCGCGGCTTCGACAGCCGTGTCTCGCCGGGCATGAGCGAGAGCTTCCTCGGCTCAGAATGCGTCTCCTGCGGCGCCTGCGTGCAGGCCTGCCCGACCGCGACCCTGACGGAAAAGTCGGTGATCGAGATCGGCCAGCCCGAGCATTCGGTCGTCACCACCTGCGCCTATTGCGGCGTCGGCTGCGCCTTCAAGGCCGAGATGCGCGGCGAGGAAGTCGTGCGCATGGTGCCGTGGAAGGACGGTAAGGCCAATCGCGGCCATTCCTGCGTCAAGGGCCGTTTCGCCTGGGGCTACACCAATCACAAGGAACGCATCCTCAAGCCGATGATCCGCGAGCGGATCGAGGATCCCTGGCGCGAAGTGTCGTGGGATGAAGCATTCTCCTTCGCCGCAGCAAAGATGCGCGGCATCCAGAAGAAATACGGCCGCGACGCCATTGGCGGCATCACCTCGTCCCGCTGCACCAATGAAGAGACCTATCTGGTGCAGAAACTGATCCGAGCCGGCTTCGGCAACAACAATGTCGACACCTGCGCCCGCGTCTGCCATTCGCCGACCGGCTATGGCCTCGCCACTACCTTCGGCACCTCCGCCGGCACGCAGGACTTCGACTCGGTCGAAGATACCGATGTCGTCGTCGTCATCGGCGCCAATCCGGCCTCCGCCCACCCCGTCTTCGCTTCCCGCCTGAAGAAGCGGCTGCGACAGGGCGCAAAACTGATCGTGATCGATCCGCGCCGCACCGAGATGGTGGAATCGCCGCACGTGAAGGCGCTGCATCTGCCGCTGATGCCCGGCACCAACGTCGCCGTGATGACCGCGCTGGCGCATGTCATCGTCACCGAAGGCCTCGTCAATGAGGCCTTCGTGCGCGAACGCTGCGACTGGAGCGAGTTCGAGGAATGGGCCGCGTTCGTCGCGCAGCCCAACAACAGCCCGGAGGCGACCGCCATCCTGACGGGCGTCGATCCCAAGGTGCTGCGCGAAGCAGCGCGGACCTACGCCACCGGCGGCAATGGTGCGATCTATTACGGCCTCGGCGTCACCGAGCACAGCCAGGGCTCGACCACCGTGATCGCGATCGCAAACCTCGCAATGGCGACCGGCAATATCGGCCGCCCCGGCGTCGGCGTGAACCCGCTGCGCGGCCAGAACAACGTGCAGGGCTCATGCGACATGGGCTCATTTCCGCACGAACTGCCGGGCTATCGTCACATCTCGGGCGATGCCGTGCGCGACCAGTTCGAGGCGATGTGGAACGTCAAGCTCAATCCCGAGCCGGGCCTGCGCATTCCCAACATGTTCGATGCTGCGGTCGAAGGCACGTTCATGGGGATCTACGTTCAGGGCGAGGACATCCTGCAGTCCGATCCCAACACCTCGCATGTGGTCGCGGCGCTCTCGGCGATGGAATGCGTGATCGTCCACGATCTCTTCCTCAACGAGACCGCCAACTACGCCCACGTCTTCCTGCCCGGATCCAGCTTCCTCGAGAAGGACGGCACCTTCACTAACGCCGAGCGCCGCATCCAGCGCGTGCGCAAGGTGATGACGCCGAAGAACGGCCTTGCGGATTGGGAGGTCACCATCGGGCTTGCGAAGGCGATGGGCTTCGAGATGAATTACAAACACCCCTCCGAGATCATGGACGAGATCGCGGCGCTGACGCCGACCTTCGCCGGCGTCTCCTACGCCAGGCTCGACGAACTCGGCTCGGTGCAGTGGCCTTGCAACGAGAAGGCGCCCGAGGGCACGCCGGTAATGCATATCGACGGCTTCGTCCGCGGCAAGGGCAAGTTCGTCGTCACCGAGTATGTCGCGACCGACGAGCGCACCGGCCCGCGCTATCCGCTGCTGCTGACCACCGGCCGCATCCTCAGCCAGTACAATGTCGGCGCGCAGACCCGCCGCACCGACAACGTGGTTTGGCACGCGGAAGACCGGCTCGAAATCCACCCGCACGACGCCGAGCAGCGCGGCGTGCGCGACGGCGACTGGGTGCGGCTGAAGAGCCGCGCCGGTGAAACCACGCTGCGTGCGGAGATCACCGACCGCGTCGCACCGGGCGTGGTCTACACCACCTTCCACCACCCGGACACGCAGGCCAACGTCATCACGACCGACTATTCGGACTGGGCGACCAACTGTCCGGAGTACAAGGTCACCGCCGTGCAGGTGTCGCCGTCCAACGGACCGTCCGACTGGCAGAAGGCCTATGACGCGCAGGCGCGGCACTCTCGTCGCATCACGCCCGCCGAAGCCGCGGAGTAAGCGCATGCATGTGGCGGTCCAGGCGATCGATCGTGAGAGCTGGCGTGACGGGGCGGCCTCTGACGGGACACGGCACGTCCCGGAGGAGACGCCAATCGCGCTGACCTATAATGGCGGCACCTATGCCGTCATGATGGGAACGCCGCAAAATCTCGAAGACTTCGCCGTCGGCTTCAGCCTGAGCGAGGGCATCGTGACATCCGCCGACGACATCCAGTCGCTCGAAGTGGTTCGCCTCGATGACGGCATCGAGCTCCGGATGTGGCTAGCCTCGGAAGATGCCGGACGCATGAGCGAGCGGCGGCGCCACATCGCTGGACCGACCGGCTGCGGCATCTGCGGCATCGAGTCCATCGCGGAGGCCGTGCGCCCCGCCGCGATCGTGCCGCAGGGGCAGGCCTTTGCGCCGGAGCAGATCATGACGGCCATGCAGGGCGTTGCTCCGCTGCAAGCGATCAACATGCAGACCCGCGCCGTGCATGCCGCCGCGTTCTGGTCCCCTGCCCGCGGCCTCATCGCGCTGCGCGAGGATGTCGGCCGCCATAACGCGCTCGACAAGCTTGCCGGCGCGCTGGCACGCAGCCGCACGGATGCGAGCGGCGGCATGGTGCTGCTGACGAGCCGCGTCTCGGTGGAGATGGTGCAGAAGACGGCCGCGATCGGCGCGCCGGTGATGGTCGCGGTCTCCGCACCCACCGCGCTTGCCGTGCGCACCGCGGAAGCCGCCGGCATCACGCTGATTGCCATCGCCCGGCAGGACGGGTTTGAAGTGTTCACGCATGGCGGCCGCGTGGCCTGCCGTGCCACGGAGGTTGCCGATGTCGCCTGACCGCTTGATCTACATGGCCAACCAGATCGGCACGTTCTTCCGCAGCCAGGGCCACGACAAGGCTGTGCCGGGCATCGCCGAGCACATCAAGAAGTTCTGGGACCCCCGGATGAAGCGCGCGATCTTCGCGCATCTCGATGCCGGCGGCGCAGGGCTGGAGCCTCATGTCCGCGAGGCCATCGCGTCGCTGAAAGAGGCTACTGCCCTTCCAACAGCGCCCTGAACACGCGCCGCACCTCGCTCTGGGTCTCCTTCACGCGGGCTTCGAGCGATGAAAAATCCGGTGCGTCGCCTGCGCGCGCCATCACGCGCTGAAGGTCGACACCGGCGGTCTCCGGCTTGAAGCGGTCGCTGACGCAGAGGCGCAGGATCTGGGTCAGATCGTGGTAGAGCCGCGCTGCTGCACGTAAAGTCTCGGTCTCCGACTGCGCCAACACGCCGAGCCTGGCGGCGTTCTCCAGCACCTGCAAGGTCGAGACGTCGAGAATCCCCGGCTTGTCATGCGCATGGGCGAGCTGGAGATATTGCGCGATGAAGTCGATATCGACCATGCCGCCGGCGGCATATTTGAGATCCCAATAGTCGGTCTCGCCCTTCTCCTGCGCGATCGCACGGCGCATGTCGGCGACATCGTTGGCGATCGTGACGGGATCGCGGCGCCGCGTCAGCACCTCGCGGATGACCGTCTCGATCCGCGCACGAAATTCCGGCGAAGCCGACACGACGCGTGCGCGCGTCAGCGCCATGTGTTCCCAGGTCCATGCCTCGTGCGCCTGATAATCGGCGAAGGAGGCGATGCTGGAAGCCACCGGGCCGGCTCGTCCCGAGGGCCGCAGCCGCATGTCGATTTCGTAGAGCACGCCGTAATTGGTCCGCGTCGTAAAGGCGCTGATCAGACGCTGGGTGAAGCGCGCGAAATAGTGTGCGCCCTGAAGTGATTTCTGACCGTCGGAGTCCGGATTCTCGCCGTCGAAATCATAGAGCAGGATCAGGTCGAGGTCGGACGAGGCCGTCATCTCGCGACTGCCGAGCCGCCCCATGGCGATGATCGCGGTCTCCTGCCCCTTGATCCGGCCATGCTGGGCAGCGAAGCGATCGGCGACCAGTCCGTGCACGGTGTGGACGATGCCCTCCGCAACGTCTGCGAATGCGGTGCTCGCGTGCTGGGCGGAGACCGTGCCCGAGAGAATGCGCGTGCCGATCAGGAACAGACTCTCCTGGCCGAACAGGCGCAGGCGGTCGAGGAACTCTTCGTACGAACCCGCATCGCGCACCGTGGCCGCAAGCCGAGCCGATAATTCCCGCTGGTCCGGCATGGCGCCGAAAAAGCGCGGATCAATCAAGCCGTCCATCAATTGCGGCTGCCGCGCCAGCATCTCTCCAAGCCGGGGAGCGGCGCCCAGCACCAGCGCCACGAGGGCAACGAGATCGCGGTTCTGGCTGAGCAGCGTGATCAGCCGCCCGCCGCGCTGTAAGGCTTGCAGGAACTGATCGAACGCCGCGACCGCGCGATCCGGCTCCTCGGCATGGGCAAGGCCGTCAATCAGGGCCGGCACGAATTCGACGAAGGCGCCGCGGGTGGCGTCAACGCGGAATACGCGGTAATCGCCGGTGATCCAGTCGCGCACCGTTTGTGCGACGGCAGCGGGCTTCTTGAAGCCGAGCGCCAACAATTGCTGCAACAGGCGCGGGTCGTCGGGGCCGGCACCATAGTCGATCGCCGGCAGCTTTGCCGTGCCGGTCGGATCGCCCTCGAAGAGCTTTTCGTAATGTCCCTGGACGATCTCGAGCTGGCTCAGGAGGTCGCCCGCAAAGGCCTCGCGGCTCTCGTAGCCGAAGAACCACGCCAGACGCTCCACGGCCTCCTTGTCCTCAGGCAAGGCGTGAGTCTGCTCATCGGCGATCATCTGGAGGCGATGCTCGACCCGGCGCAGGAAGTGGTAGGCGGCGGTCAGCTCATCGCGGGCCTGATTGGTGATCCAGTTGCTGCTGGCGAGCACGTCGAGCGCAACCAGTGTCGGCCGCACCCGCAATTCCGGATGACGGCCACCGGCGATCAATTGCTGGGTCTGCGCGAAGAACTCGATCTCGCGAATGCCGCCACGCCCGACCTTCACGTTATGCCCTTCGACGGCGACCTCACTCTGACCGCGATAGGTCTGCATCTGTCGCTTCATGTCATGAACGTCGGCGAGCGCGGCGAAATCGAGATGCTTGCGCCAAACGAATGGCGCGATCTCGGCGAGCAGCGCCTCGCCGGCTTTCAGGTCGCCGGCGCAAGCGCGGGCCTTGATCATGGCGGCACGCTCCCAGGTGCGCCCTTCCCGCTCGTAGTAATGCAGCGCCGCGTCGCGCGAGATCGCAACTTGCGTCGAGGACGGATCGGGTCGCAGCCGCAGATCGACGCGGAACACGTAGCCGTCATAGGTGCGCTGTTGCAGCAGCCGCGAAAGCCCCTGCGTCACCCGCACGAAGAAAGGCTGCGGCTCGATATCGGGCGCAAGAGTCGTCGCGTCGGGATCGAAGAACACGATCAGGTCGATGTCACTGGAGTAGTTCAGCTCGCCCGCACCCATCTTGCCCATCGCCAGCACGATCAGGCCGCAGCTCTCTTCCGGAGCTTCGGGATTGGCCGGCAGCAGCTTGCCGCGTGCGACGTCCTGCCGCAGCAGGAACCGGAGCGCGGTCTGGACCGAGGACACCGCGACGTCGGTCAACGCCGCCGTGACCCGCATCACGGGCCAAACTCCGCCGATATCGCAGAGCGCGATCAACAGCGCCGCCTCCGATTTCATGCGGCGAAGCAGCCGCATCAGCTCGGCTTCCTCGGTGGCCGCGGCGCGCCTGGCGTCGTCGATCAGCGACGCCAGATGTGCATCGGGATCGCAGCCAAGCAGCCGGATCAATCGCGCCGGATCGTTGCGGATCAGGTCGAACAGATAGGGCGAGAATTCAGCGATGCCGGCCAGGATCGGACAAACGAAGGGACGATCCAGCAGCGCCGCGATCGCAGCCGCATGTTGCGGCTCGAGCTCGGCGAGCCAGTCACGAAGACGCTGTTCGGCGGTGACGGAAGCGGCAACATGGGGGCCTTCCGCGAAGCGCGCGGCCAGACTTCCACCATGCTTGTCCGCGTTTCCCGGCGCGGAGAGATTCATGCCACCTTCTGTGGCACATCCGGTATTGGAGGAGCAACCCTGTCGCCGGCGCGGGCGGGCAGGACCAGCGTGGCGATGAGACCCGGATGGGCATCGTCCAACCTCAGCTCACCGCCATGCAGCGTTGCAACCGCGGCGGCGAGGCTGAGGCCGAGGCCCGAGCCCGGCAGCGTCCGGCTCGCCTCGAGCCGCACGAAACGCTCCACGGCGTGCTTGCGATCGCCGTCCGGAATTCCGGGGCCACGATCGGTGACGCTGAGCAGCACGCGATCACCCTCGCGCCGTGCCTCGATGAGGATCTGGCGGCTGTCCATGCTGACGACGGTTCCCGCGGACTGCGCGACCGGCTTGCCATATTTGATCGCGTTCTCGACCAGATTGGCGAGCGCCTGGCTGATCAGCTCGCGGTTGCCGTGGATCGGCGTCGGCTCGGCCTTGACCTTCAACGTCATGCCGTCGTCCTCGGCGAGAGGCTCGTAGAGCTCGTGGATGCCGCCCGCGACATCGGAGGCGTCGAAATCGTCCATGTTGCCGCGCGCCTGACCGGACTCGGCGCGGGCGATCATCAACAGCGCATTGAAGGTGCGGATCAGCCCGTCCGATTCCTCGATGGTCCGTTCCAGTGCCGCGCGGTAGTCAGCCTCGCAGCCCGATTTCGCCAACGCCTCCTCGGCGCGGTTGCGCAGGCGCGTCAGCGGCGTCTTCAAGTCATGGGCGATGTTGTCGGAGACCTCCTTCAACCCCACCATCAGCGCTTCAATGCGCTCCAGCATGGCGTTGAGGTTTTCCGCGAGCCGATCGAGCTCGTCGCCGCTGCGCCCCACGGGCAGGCGCTCGCTGAGATCGCCGGTCATGATGCGATGCGCCGTGCCGCTCATGGCGTCGATACGCGTAAGCACGCGGCGCGCGACGAAGATGCCGCCGCCAAGGCCCAGCACGACGACAATCAGGATCGACCATTGCGCAGCCTTGGCGACGATGCCGAACAGGCGCCGCCGCTCGGCGAGGTCGCGGCCGATCAGAAGGCGGAAGCCGTTTTCCAGTTCAGTGACGCGCACCAGCGCGCGATGGTCGCGATCGTCGGTATCCTCGATCCGCCGGTACGCAGTCTCCGACCAGCCGCGCGTCGCCATCACGCCCGGCGCCAGCGAGCCGACATTGCCGGCGATCGCCTGCCCCGTCGGCGTTGTTACGAGGTAGAGGTTGGCGCCCGGACGCAGCGCCCGGTATTCGATCGCGAGCACGAGACCGTGCAGGCCGCGACGGCCGTAGATCTCAGAGATCTCCGAGGTCTCCGCGTTCACCGTCTGCGTGATCTCCTCGGTGATCAGCCGCCGCGTGTTCCAGGCGAAATAGCCGAGCAGCGAGGCCGCGAACAGCGCGAACAAGAACAGATAAACCAGCGTCAGCCGGAACGCCGTGGTTCGTATCAGCTTACCGAATGCCGTCACGGATCATGTACCTATTTTGACCGCTTTGCCTGCTATCAGTGAGCATCGTCACACATCCGATTCTCTAGATAATCCAGTTCACTAGCCGCATCAGTCGCCCTCTGTCACCGTCCAAGCGAGCCGGACGCGGGCCGGATCAGGCAAGTGGTAAATGGGCGCCGCTCAGCCTGCGTGAGTATCCGTGACGGTCCTTGTGCTTACAGTCGGCCGGTCTGGACCGGTCACCGTCGGGAACCAAATTGACCCGGACGGTAATTGGTAAGCTATAGGACGAAGGTAAAGTGGGGCTCAATTCGAACCAAGTTAAATCCAGGCAACCCGGCGCCCATGCCGATGGCGACGGGTCTCTACCTGGTCGTGCGCGCGAGCGGTGATCGGGTATGGGCCTTCCGTTTCACCAACCTCGAAGGCAAGCCGATCAAATGGAGTTCGCCAGAGTCGGTGACCGCGGGCCGACGCGTTTCGAATTGCGAGTTCGGTAAGCGACATTGGCGAACCGACGTTCAAAATTGTACCGCATACCCGAGTGAGGTAACCCAGATTTGCAAGCCAGCCCGTGGCATAGGCCCGCTTGGGCGGTGTTTGTTGATCGTCACAGCCTTCCCACTTCCGGGGCGGAGTGCTCGGTATGCCTCGCTCGCCATCCATAGTGCCGAAAGATCTAGACGACGACACCTACATCGTACTGGACGCCTCCGGGACTTGGGTAGGGCGCACCTGGTACTACGGCGAGGATAACCACGAAAGACTGATCTGCGACTTATTGGAGGGCCGCTATACCCCTCCCCTGCGCATCGTCTGTTTTAACACCACCGAGGGCTGGTCGCGCGTCGTAACCACAGACATTGCCGCTGAGCTGCAGCGGCGCTCGGCCGAAGGGGAAAATATCCCGGCCTTTCTGCAATATTTGCTGCAAATGGCCATCCCAGCAGAGAAGAAACACCTTGGAGCTGTGCGCCGGCCAAAACGACCCCGCTAAGGGGTGAGGCAGCGCGTAACGGTTCGCCCCAGGCGGCGCGGTCGAACGCGGCTGGCTCGAAGCTGCGCGAGAGCGTCGCAACCGGCCCTATCAGGCCGGACGGAGCAAGTTCTGGGTCAAAGTGAAAAACCGTGGTCACCCGACGATGGAGCGAGTGCTTGACGCATTCGCATGATCACCTTAAGGCGGGAGCCCAATCTCGCCGGAGAAGATCAAGTGGCCAAGACAGCAAAGAGCAAGCGCAAAGAGTACACCAAGGACGACGTCAAGCTGCTCAAGGCACATTCCAAGGCCCGCACTCCCGTGGCCAAACTCTCGAAGCTGATGAAGCGCTCCGAAGGCTCGTTGAGACAGAAGGCTCTCAGCCTTGGAATTGGACTAGGCCACCAGCGCTAAGTAAAGGGGTCGCGTCCACCCGTTGGCGTCGATCGCGGGCTTGCCACGTCGCCTTTACCGATATCGTCGGCTCGACCGGGGAATAAAACTGATCGACGGCCTCGGCCATCCGGGCGGCAACATAACGAGACCATCGATCATGTTCGGCGAGCTCGACGCGAAGCGTCTTGGTTCCGCTCAACGCCAGCTTCATCCGATCGCCAAACGTGTGCCGGCCGACTAAATCGCAACGACGCGAAGGGCACGTAAGAGCGGTCACCCCGATAGAGGAGCTATGTAGTCCTTGTGGAGGCAGGTTGGTCTTGCGCCTCCGTCGAACAACACTGTGATACCGGTGGTACGAAGGCTGACCGCTACGACCGTACCGGTTTTCTTGGCCAGATCGGGGCACCGAAGAGCACCAAGCTTGCTCACCTGGAAACGGGCGCCGACGACAATTTCGTCGGCCTTCTGAGCAACCATTTCGTCAATCCAATAATAAATGGTTCCAAAAGCAGGCACAGGATACCTTCAATTCGATCCATTTGCAACTTGCGGTGAACATGCACGAAAAGACACGTGTTCCGATCATGGAACTCGTCTGTATTCTTTGCCGGGCTTAAGTAGTAAAAGCACGTCGATGCAAGACCGCGTCGTCTTTGAGGAACATCGGCCGCCGTTCACCCAGGTGGGCCCTCTCACCGAGATCGCGGGATGCTAGCGCCGTTTCACATCAATGTTTTGCTGCTCTTTCCACGAATTCCAGCAGCGATGGAGCTACCTCGTCGAGTTCAACAAAGCGACGGCGCAGTTCGTCGGCGATCTCCACGGTCACATCGCGTGCCCATCCCTCTGCGGTATTGAAGGCCACAATGCGCGTCGGACGAATGTATTCTCCGGCCAGCAGGTGGTTGATCAACGTGTCGCGATTGGCGTCCTCTTCATCGGTCTCAGACCAGGCGCGGCCTAGCACGCCACCAAAGTCCTCCAGCACCAGATAGACGTCATGGTCCTCCGGACTCTGCGGCACGATGGACGGAGCGGGACTCATGAGAGCAATCCCTTTGCGGCCTTTTCGATCGTCGCTCCAAACGATCAAAAAACAACATGGTTATAATGCGTTAACAGTCCAATAGTTCACCGGGCCAACCAGAAATCCCGGGTCGCCACTTGCCTTTTGCCAGTTTCGTCTACCTGCGCTCCGTCGAATGGGGCGAAGTTCCGCTTATCGGAAATGGGCCTACGAAGGGAGAGGCGACCTTCGACTATTACGGATATTGATTTGCCGACTATCCAATGAGCACACAGCAAAGGGCCGCTGCGTTTGAATCGGCGGTCCTTTCGGGTGCGTACTGGTTCTTGAGGCCACCTCCGCGATCCAGGAATAGCGTTTGGTCCAGCCGCTGCCCTTCCGCGATAGCAAGCGCGCGCTCGTTCTCCGGGATGACCAGCATCCGGTAGCGGTCGCGCTTCACTTCATGGATCCAGCCAGCCCTAAGCCGCCCAATTTGGCCGAGCATGCATCAGTTCGTTCCCAATCGGGAACGAGGTGAAGCAGAAAGTGGCGTGCGTTGCACATTTACAACCCGCACATCCATTCGAGATACTAAGCTAGGGCGATCAAAAATAACTGAAACATATTTCGTGTTTGTTTCAATAACATCGGGGGCGAAAAGTGTTTGATGTCTATCGCAATGATAAATGCGACTTGCTCGTCCTGAGCAAAGGCTCTGCGATACCCGCGCTCAGCTCTAGGCATAAGTGGCGTAAAAGCAGAAAAAGGATTTCCAAAGTCAGCGACGAGATCAGGTCGGCCGTTCAGAGACAAGGGTATTACGTCCGTAGCTTGCGAGCTACCAAGAAGGGGGAGGTCTAGCGCATCGGCGGCGGCCGGGTTCTCCATGCGCAACCTACGACCACTCACCCACCACCCAAAGTCCAAAGTCCTCCCCGCTCCCTTGCGCGCGCGGTAAAATCATACGTCGACAAACTCTGGAGCTGATACCTGCGTCTTCCCGGACTATCTGCCGCGAGACGGCAACGGGATCACCAAAATCGATTACAGCATCGGCGTGCCGAGCGATGGCCGAAGCAAAGGCGGTATCGAGTTCTTCGGCCCGCTCACGTCGCCTATAGGAAGAAAGCCAAGTCGACGGCGCCCCCGCATGCCCTGGCGAAACAAGCAGCGCCGCACTGCACGCGATGGTCGCGCACAGTCTCTAGCACGTGACGGCTCACATCAGCGCTGCGGGTTGTAGCTAACTGCGATGACGTCGGCTCTGGCTAGCGACGCGTCTTGGCGGATGCCGCCCTGAACCAACCAATCGGCCGTCACGGATAGCACGATCAGCGACGTCGCGATCAAGACTGTACAGACCTTTTCAAACATCTAGTTGAACGCTGTGGCCTCGACTTGGTCCGAACGCACCAAGACATTCCGACCCGATGCGCACAGCCGAAGGACCATCATCAAGCTAAAGCACCTCAGCGCGAATCTGGGCTACGCCACGATCGATAATCCCCAAGCTACGCGCAGCACTGAGTGAAAGGTCAAGGATTCGGCCACGGACCCACGGTCCGCGGTCGGTAATACGAACCACCACGGACCTGTTGCTCCTGAGATCAGTAACGCGAACTCTCGTTCCGAACGGCAAACGGCGGTGCGCCGCGGTTAGTAGATTCCGATCAAACGACGAACCGCTCGCTGTCTTCCCTTTTGAATACGAGTAGTAGGAGGCTTTTCCAGAGAAGACTCGGTTGGAAGATTGAGCGGATGAGCGAGCTTCCGAACCTCGTGCCGGCTCTTGTTCAGTCGGCATTTGCGTTTGCGACTGATCCTGCTTTGTCTCGGCGGGAGCGGGCTCTGCATGTGCCTTTGGAATAACAGACCATCGATCATTGAAATCCTGTGCTGCAGCGGGGTTCACACTCAGTCCCATCCATACCGGGACCGTCGCAATCGCAACCATTCTCAAAAGAAGACGCATTGTCGGCCTCACGAACAACCGAAGAACAAGCCGACAATGCGAGGTCTTCAGTTGCGTTCCTGAACACGCATCCGCGCGTCGCAAAAAGGTGACGACATACCGACCTTGCCGAGCATGATGGCGAGCAGCGCATGCGCGCCGCAGCAATTCAGTTATCCCGCTGCGCCGCATCAGGTACTTAGGGAATAAGCGACCAGGCTCGGCTCGCGAACGAGACCGCTTGGGCCGGCTGCGTGGGACATTTACGTATCTTCCAGAATGGCGCCGAGAACAGCAGAGAGGCGGCATAGAGCACATGTGCGACAGCTCGAAACCGGCGCGGACGAGCGGCGTCGGCGCAAAGGTTTAGGCCGAGCGCCGTGGCGTCTCGAGCTTGATCATTTGAAGCTGTTACCCGTTCTGCGTCCCATCCGCGTAGCCGCCGCCAATCTGTGTTCCCGGAGCGAGCAGCCCTTTGCCCGGAACATGATTAATCTCTAGCCTCGTGCCATCTGGATCCTCGAACAGCACCGAGTAGTAGCCAGGGGCAAAACTGTCGTCTCGCGGTTCGTGAACGATATGTGCGCCAATCTTTACGAGGAAGGCGTACGCCTCGTCGACATCGGCACGTTCTCGCGCACGAAAACAGTGGTGATGCAATCCAACGGCGCCCTGGTGGAATCGTTGGCCAACATACTCGTCTGCTGGCGCATGAATGCCGAACCCCGTACGGCCGCCGACACAATAGAAGGTGTTCACCGTGTCGGCCACGATCGTAAGACCCATAAACGGTAGTAGTTGTCCGTAGAAGGCACGTGCGGCTGAAAAGTTTCCAGCCGTGATGAACGTGTGGGCAACGCCGTTGATTTGCATGCTCGGTCCTCCCGAATATATCACTTTTCGTAAATGACCAATTTTACGAACAGTACTCTGGGTACGCTGTCTCCAGCGCAAAATCCGGCCGCAGCTCCTCTCAACAAAGCGTGATTATATTATGATCATCATGTGATTGAGAGAACTCTCGCCATACCTACCTGACGAAGCATCTCGCGAACGACTGCAATCGTAGCTGTGGTCTCGCCTACTCCAAAGGAGATGCAATATGAAACGTCTGGAGCTCTTTACCGCTGTTGCGGTTGTCATCTTGGGGGGAGCCGATGTGGCAGCCGCCGCGGACCTTCCGACTTACGAATCGATGGGTCTCCCGATCACCGCCGTCCAGATTTCTGTTGTGGGATCGCCTCATGTTCAGGAGGTCTCGCCCACCCCCACTCTGACGGCAGGAGGCATGCCCGCCTCTCCTCATCAGATCGCGGTCCTAACGGCGCACAAAAACATTGCCAAGGAGTTTGCCGAGAAGCCGACCACTGGGAGTGGTGCGGTAACACGCTAGACCGGCGCGGCTACTTCCGGAGCAAGGGAATCGACGCAAGTCGGCTGATGTCTCCTTTGGGCCGCAAGCCACGTTAGTTCGAGGCCGCATGCTTGCGCCCAAATGCAAGCCAACAAGAGAGCTGGTCATGAAGATATTCGTTGCAGGCGCTACCGGCGCCGTGGGTCTTCCGCTCGTACGCGCTCTGCGGACGCTCGGTCATCAGGTAGTCGGCATGACACGCGCCGGTCCGGGCGTCGATCGTCTCCGCGAACTTGGTGCCTCGCCCTCCACCGCCGAGGCATTCGATCCGAAAGCGGTGCGCGATGCGATTGAGGCGGCGGCGCCGGACGTGGTGATCGACCAGCTAACCTGGCTTCCCGCCGACCCCGCCGACATTATCAAGTCCATGCCCAACGATACCCGCCTTCATCGTGAGGGCGGCGGCAATCTGCTCGCAGCGGCCGAAGCGCTCGGAGTCAAGCGTTATATCCTCCAGTCACGCGGCTTCTATTTGGACGCCCCGGCCGGGAAACTCGCCGACGAGAGGACCAAGCTCCGCTATGACGCGCCCGGCGAGATCGGCAAGAGCACTCGCGTCATAGGCGCATATGAGGATCGGGTCCTTGCTTCGCGAGCCCTGGATGGCGTGGTCCTGCGCTACGGCTTCTTCTACGGTCCCGGCACATGGTATCGCCCGGAGGGCGCCGTCGCCGAGCAAGTACGAAAGCGCGAGGCGGCGATCATCGGCGAAGGCAATGCCGTTTGGTCCTTCGTTCACATCGATGATGCCATTGCGGGAACAATTGCCTCACTGACCGCCGAACCGGGAATTTATAACGTCGTGGATGACGATCCGCTGCCCGTTTCCGAATGGCTGCCGTCCTTCGCCCGTTGGGTCGATGCGCCCGAGCCGCCCCATTTGAGCGCGGAAGAGGCACGGAAGATCGCAGGCGAGGAAGCGGTTTACTACCACACGAAGCTGACGGGCGCCTCCAATAGCCGCGCCAAAGCGAAGCTCGGTTTTGCACCGCGTCCGCTGCTGTGGAAAAGCTGTCTCAATGCACCCACCAGGTGAGGGCAGCAGCGAGCACGATGCCCTGCGAGGAAGATGTTGGAGCGCTTATCAACGCGATGGATGAAGAGGAAAGACGTGCGCGGTGGGCAGTCACAAACTGTTCTATCTCGCGCGTTCGGCCGCCGCAGTTAGCACTGGATAGCGGGCATAGAGCGTGTCGACGCGGTCCCGCCACATCGCGACGAACGCGCCAGAGGTGAGACTATCGACCGACTTCCATTCGCGTTTGACCGCCGGCAGCGTGTTGCCCCAGATGGCGCGCTTGCACCATCGCTCGCCCTTCGCCGAGCCCTCCTGGGTTGCGCACATCGACTTCCAGGCAATCCGCTGCGGATGACTGACGTGTTGGGCGGCTCCTTCCCAGCCCTGCTGGTGGATCAGGTAGAGATCGGAAAACGTTGGCTGCTTGTGCGTTAGTACTTCGAATAGCGCAGCCTCGGTGATGAACTTGTAGGCGGCGCCCATGGCGTTGTCGCGAGGATTGAGGATGTCGCCCGATCCGAATTTGCTGAACTCATACTTGCTCAGCTGGAACAGACCGATATAGGAGCCGGTGCGTTGCTTGGGATTGAAATCGGATTCGATCTTGGCGACCGCCTTCATGAAATTGGCATCTATACCGAACGCCTTGGCCGCGTGTTCGATCTCCTGGATGGGCGTTCCAAGCGGCACGCCGCTCAACGCCGACAAGGCGATCTTCGCGGGTTTGTCCGGCGGCGGGATTTCCGAGTAGACGTAGTATTTGAGATACGACGGTTCGCCTTCGTCCGGATTGGGCGAGGCAGCGCTCGGACGGTCCTGCTGTGGGGTTGCCGGGCTCTCGGGCGGCGCTGCCTCAAGGCTGGCGACCTGCAACATTCGCTCTTGCCGCGTCGAACTAGTTGAATCGGACGGCATCACCGCGTCCGGCGCGGCAGCGCTGAATCCCGCCGCGACGATCGCATTAGCCAATGATCCCGTATCGAACTTGGTCTCGATGACCGGAGTCGGAAACGCTGCGCCGGCATTTGTCAGGACCGTCGTCACTTTCAGCGGGATGGCGCTGAATGCATCGGCAATTCTCGCATTCGGCGTCGAGACGCTCGGGCGCGATGCCGCGATCTGATGAATCGCGGCAAGCGACGTCGCGATCAGCGCCCCGGCAATCCAGCTAACTTGCCAAACTTTCACTGTTGCAAGCCGCGCCCCCGCGCGGTTCCCCATTCGTACCCCCAGACTTGGCACGTAAATTAAGGAGGCGAAGGGAAGACAATGGGGCGCATATGTGGCGCAGGTGGGGTCAGTCTCGGCCGCATCGCCAAGATCGCCTAAATTGGAAGTTGCCGGGCGGTCCTCGCCCGGGCCTCGGCCTCAGTCAAATCGGACGCCAAATGGCCGCGCTGTCAGCTTTACATCTCTGGATCTGAAATGCGGGTCAGCATCTTCACGTGCGGTCCCGCCCGTTTGAAGATCGGCTCCCAAAAGGCATAGGCCTTCTCGGCGAAGCTCGCGCTCTCGCTGAACTTCGTGGACGCCCCCCGAATTGCGGCCTGTCGCCGGCAGCCCTGCTCCTCAAGGTGCCAGATAAATTGAGCGACCTGGCGCGCGTACGTGCTCGGACGACCTCGGTGGTTGGGTACGATCTCAAGCCGCATGGTGCCGGTGTCGCGCGTTTCCGGTTCGGTGATACTGGCAAGCCAGATGAAGATTGATGGATCAATGCTCACGGCATAGCCGTCACGTTTGAGCTGCTGATTGATCATAGAGAACGCGCTGGCGGCTTCTCTGAAGCATTCGCTCAGGATGAAGTTCGCCTGATTCTCCAGTTTACCGCTCCGAAGATCGTCCAGCATTCTGATCGCCTCGTCAGTGAGCCGCCGCATGTATCGCGGTTGCGGCTGCCCTGCGCCGTCGATGTTTTCAAAAGCTCTGTCTTGATGGTCCTTGGCAATCTTCACCATCATCTCGATGGTAGTGTCGGACTCTAGGAGTTCGTCCTTGCGTACCGCCGCCGCATTCCGAGATTCAAGCACTGCAACGGGACTGGGAGCCGTCGCTTGCGGTGCAAGGATTGTTTGATCAGACGTCTTCTCGCCTGTGTGCTCCGATCCCGGATTGTAAGCAGCAATCCCGCTGGACAATGCAAACAGGCCATCGTCAAGGGCTCGGCTTGCCGCCGAGGTAAACTCCACGAGCGAGCGTCGCGCGTAGCGCGGGTGGTTAGCACGCCGCCTGTTTTGCGTGTGGCTCATGATCTAACGCCCCCTCGACAAGCTTTTTCAGGACCCAGCGCTCCAGCTCTCGAACTTCCTCCGAGGCTCTTCCCTCTTGTGCAAACTCGGTCACGCCCAATCCTGCCCCAAGCGCGTCCTGATGGTCATTGCGCTGTCCGACATAGGGAAGCGCAAGCACCCCGAGCGAATTGAGCGACGTTGCAGCTTCACTCAAGCGGCAGCCCCGCGGTGGCGTCTGATTGAGGACGAAAGCAAATCGGCGGTTGAGCCTACGAATAGCAATCAGCGTCGGTATCGCAGCTTCGATGTCGGCCGGGCTCGGACGCACCGGCATCAGGCAAAGATCGGCCCTCGCGATGGCGCGCATGGCCAGTGCATTGTTCGTGGCGGCGGTATCGATGATCGTAAGCCAGATCCCCTCAGCTTCAAGGCTGACGAGCGCCCCTTCTATTTCGGCGGGATCGGCGACCCGAACGACCCGCGGATAGGGATTGCCGCGCCGCTCTTTCCATTTTGAAATCGTGCCTTGCGGATCCGCCTCGACAATTGCGACGCGCTCCCCGTTCCCCATCGCCGCGACTGCAATTCCGACCGCCAGCGTGCTCTTACCGCTTCCGCCTTTTTGGGTGACCAGAGCAAGGACATACATCTCCTGCGCGTCCCGTATGACAACGACATGAAAAGCACGAGTCGTCGAAAAGAAATTGGACCTAACAATCGGTGACGTACCACTCCCCATCGTGAATCGCATCAAGCGCGAGCGTGGAACTCACAACCAAATCAAGGCCCAGCCACTAACGACATACCGCGCCATACGTCGCCCAACAGACCATTTCGGAGCCAAGTCGAGCTTTGCCACCGGACCATTACCGGAAATCGCTTGGCGCTATCGATTGCCTCGCGGACGACAATGGGTGACCACTTATCGGCCGGCTACCTAGGGGTTCAATGGTCTCTATGATTAGTGCTTCGACTTGTGGCGATGGCGCGTAACGACCGCTTCGATTCCCGCTGCCGTCGGATGAAAGCCGTCCGACCGGCATATTTTATGAGTGAACCTTTCCTTCGCCAGGCGCACTCACGTCTAGAGCGGACTCCGTTGAACGCCCTCAGAGAGCGTAGCGGCCGCCCGCGAAATCGTTCGCATGCGACGATCGTCATTGAGTGACATCGTCTGGTTTTTTTGAGTGATCTTTTGTCCGGGGACGTGAGCGCCGTCGCTTGCCGGCCCTCACGTCCGCACCTTTGGAGAGAATGCCATGACCGAGATCCGGCTGGCCTCGCTGCAGGGCGGGGCGATTGCGCTTGGAACTGATACTCTCGATGCTTTGCGACAGTCAGTGCGGGGCGCCGTTTGTCTCCCCGGGGAGGCGGGCTACGATGAGGCGCGCACGATCTGGAATGCGATGATTGATCGCCACCCCGGCGCAGCGATCCGCTGCAAGGGCGCTTCCGACATCATCCGTTGCGTCAACTTTGCGCGTGAGCACGGGGTCCTGCTTGCTGTGCGCGCCGGTGGCCACAACATTGCCGGCAATGCCGTCTGCGAAGGCGGTCTTTTGCTTGATCTCTCGCTGATGCGTGGCATTAGGGTCGATCCCGTTCGGCGCACCGCGCGCGTCGAACCGGGCGCGACTCTTGGCGATTTCGACAGGGAGGCGCAAGCCTTCGGGCTGGCCACCCCACTCGGTATCAATTCGACGACGGGCGTGGCGGGGCTCACGCTTGGTGGTGGCTTCGGCTGGCTCAGTCGCAAGTTTGGACTGTCGATCGATAACCTTGTCTCGGCCGACCTGGTGACGGCCGACGGCAAGCTTGTGCAGGCGAGCACAACCGAGAACTCCGACCTGTTCTGGGCACTGCGCGGAGGCGGCGGCAATTTCGGCGTCGTGAGCTCCTTTGAGTTTCGCCTCCACCCGGTTGGGCCGATGGTCTACTCCGGCCTGATTGTCCATCCCTTTGCCCGGGCACGAGAGCTCCTCGCCGGCTACCGACAGGTTGCAGCCAAGGCGCCTGATGAGCTCACGCAATGGGTGGTGCTCAGAAAGGCCCCACCCCTGCCCTTCCTGCCCGCGGACGTTCACGGCAAGGAGATCGTCGTCTTTGCGGTCTGCTATGTGGGGGACGAGCGCGAAGGCAATCGTGCATTGGAGCCGTTGCGCTCCCTCGGAGCGCCGATTGCCGACGTGGTCGGCATGCAGCCTTTCGCGGCATGGCAGAGCGCGTTCGACCCGCTGCTTACTCCGGGTGCCTACAACTATTGGAAATCGCACAATTTCGTCGAACTCGGCGATGGCCTCCTGGACGTCATGGTCAACCAGGTCGCCAGTCTCCCGACAGACGAATGCGAGGTCTTCCTTGGGCAACTCGGCGGTGCGGCCAGCCGTGTCGCGCCTGACGCGATGGCCTATCCGCATCGCAGCGCGAATTTTGCGATGAATGTGCACACGCGATGGCGCGAACGTGCCGACCAGCAGCGTTCCATCGATTGGGCGCGGAGCCTGTTTGCTGAAACCGCGCCCCATGCGACCGGCGGCGTCTATGTGAACTTCATGCCCGAGGACGAAACCGATCGCGTGTCCAGCGCTTACGGTGCGAACTATGCAAGGCTCGCAGCGCTGAAGGCCAAGTACGATCCGCACAACCTGTTCCGGTTGAACCAGAACGTCCAGCCATCCGCGCAGCGCACAGCAGCCTGACCGGAGAGGAGGAAGCACGAGGTATAGCGCATTGCGGAGCACAGCTTCGGATCAACGACCCGTGGTCAAACAGATTGAAAAGAGCCCCGCTTAGGCGGGGCTTTTACATTTTGCTGGATACGGAGCGCCCTCGAAAAGCGCTAAAAATCCGCCAAGCTAGAACTAACTCAGACCGATAAAACGGAGAGATAGCGAGCCGTTATCTGATGCCGTCGCGGATCATGTACCCGGCGCCGCGGATCGTGTGCAGCAGCGGTCGATCGAACCCCTTGTCGATCTTGGAGCGCAGCCGCGAGATGTGCACGTCGATCACGTTGGTTTGCGGATCGAAATGATAGTCCCAGACGTTCTCCAGCAGCATGGTGCGCGTCACCACCTGCCCTGCATGCTTCATGAGATATTCGAGCAGCCGGAATTCGCGCGGCTGAAGTGTCAGCTCGTCCTTGCCGCGGGCGACGCGATGCGAGAGCCGGTCGAGCTCGAGATCGCCGACGCGATAGACCGTGTCCTCGGCGGGACCGCCCCGGCGGCGCGACAGCACCTCGACGCGGGCGAGCAGCTCGGCGAACGAGTACGGTTTCGGCAGGTAGTCATCGCCGCCGGCACGCAGGCCCTTGATGCGGTCATCGACCTGGCCGAGCGCGGAGAGAATCAGCACGGGCGACGAATCGCCCTTTTCGCGCAAGGCGCCGATCAGCGACAGGCCATCGCGCTTGGGCAGCATGCGGTCGACCACCAGCACGTCGTAGTCGCCGCTCTCGGCCATGGCGAGGCCTTCCTCGCCGTCAGAGGCGTGGTCGGCGATGTGACCGACTTCGCGAAACGCCTTGACGAGATAATCGGCGGATTCGCGGTCGTCTTCGATGATGAGGAGGCGCATCGTGCGGTCGGCGGCGGTCAAGGAGGTCAGCCCTTCTGTCAACATGGCGCGGTCGGCAATCGCATGCAAGCGGAGCGGAAGATTCTCGAACCGGGAAAAGAGCGGGCGGTGAAGCTGGGGGACCTCACCGCCCTTAGGCCCTTCCGACGGAGGGGGGCGTATTCCACCGGAAGGTAGGTTGGGGAAGCGGAGTTGCTCCGCTCCCCGGAAGGGAGCCCGCGGCGGGGGCGACTAATGCCGGCGGCTCCCTTCATCTCGTAAGGCCTCCTGATCCTCAGCCCTTGGCGAGAGGCACTGCGACGAAGCGCGACTGGCCGCCGCTCTTCACGCGCATCAGGACGCTGTTCTTGTTGTCGGTACGCGCCGCATTGATCGCTTCGCGCACGTCGCCGGCGGTGCTCACGCTCTTGCCGGCGACCTCGAGAATCACGTCGCCCTCCTTGAAGCCGCGCTCGGCTGCCGCGCTCTTCGGATCGACCTCGGTGACCACGACGCCATCCTTGCCGGCGCCAGCCACGCTGTTGGCCGGGGCAACCGTCATGCCGAGCTTCGGCACGTCGGTGCCACGGGTCGGCGCTTTGCTGTTGTCGTTGTCAGTGTCGGCCTTGGCCTCGACCGTGTTCGGCAGCTGACCGAGGGTGAGGTTCACGACCTTGTCCTGGCCCTTATGCAACACGTTCAGCTTTACGGTCGCACCGGGCGCCATGCCGCCGATGGTGCGGGCGAGCTCGCGGGCGTCCTTGACGGTCTCGCCGTTGACCGAGGTGATGACGTCGCCGGACTCGATGCCGGCCTTCGCCGCCGGACCGTTGGCTTGCGGCTCCGCCACCAGTGCGCCTTCGGCCTTCTTCATGCCGAGGCTGTCGGCGATGTCGGACGTGACGGGCTGGATCTGCACGCCGATCCAGCCGCGGCTGACCGAGCCCTTGTCCTTGAGCTGAGCCACCACGCTCTTCACGGTCGCGGCGGGAATCGAGAACGCGATGCCGACGCTGCCGCCGGAGGGCGAATAGATCGCCGTGTTGACGCCCATCACCTCGCCGTCGGTATTGAAGGCCGGACCGCCGGAGTTGCCCTTGTTCACGGGCGCGTCGATCTGGATGAAATCGTCATACGGACCGTTGCCGATGTCGCGGCCGCTGGCCGAGACGATGCCGGCAGTCACGGTGCCGCCGAGGCCGAAGGGATTGCCGACCGCGAGCACCCAGTCGCCGATTCGCGGCTTGCCGTCGGACAGCTTTGCGAAGGAGAAGTTCGAACCACCCTCGACCTTGATCAAAGCGAGGTCGGTGCGCTGGTCGGTGCCGATCACTTTGGCGGTGTAGGTCTTGCCGTCGTCGGTCGTGACCTCGACCTTGTCGGCGCCGTCGACCACGTGATTGTTGGTCACGGCAAAGCCGTCAGCCGAGATGAAGAAGCCCGAGCCCTGGCCGGTGATGGCACGCCCGCCGCCGCGCGGTCCGCGTAGCCCCGGAATCCCATCCTGCCCGCCGAAGCGGCGGAAGAAACGCTCCATCGGCGAGCCCGGCTGGAACGGCGAATCATCACCGTCATCGTTGCTCGCGGTCTTCTCCTTGATGTTGACCTTCACCGAGATCACCGAGGGTTTGACGCGCTCGACGATGTCGGCAAATCCGATCGGACGTTCGACCTTCTTGACCTCGTTGTTCACCTGCGCATGCGCCGGGCTCGAGAACAGGTCGGCCGGCGACGTCGACGGGCTGAAGCCATAGACGGCGACGCCCAGGCCGGCGACCACCGAGGCCATCAGCGCGAGCTTGCGGGCAGCAAGCAGCGAGCGTCGCGGCTGCCGGTACGACGGGAGGGACGAGAGGTCGGGACGTTCGGTCATGCAGGAATCTCCAGGGCCTTGAATTCGTTTTGGCGCTGCTTGGACAACGCCTTACGATACGGAAGATGGGGATTGGCGCCTTACAGCGCGCTGGCGGCGGGGTTAAACTTTTGTAATGATGGGCAAATACCGCTGCGGCAGAATAGCGCAGGCCAAAAATGATGATTTCGCAGGAACTTAGCAGAGGTTCCGCGAACGGCTCAGATGCCTGCTTTTGGGTCCCTTGCAGGGCGCAAAACGGTTAGCTCGATTTCGCCTCGTCGGACATCAGTGCCGCGAGCTTCGCTTCCTCGTCGGGCGTGAGTGGCGGCGTCACATTTGCGGCGCCTTGCGCCCGACGCCGGATCTGAAGCCAGATCGCGATACCGCCCGCTCCCAGCGCGAGCGGCGCGAGCAGCCATAGCAGCAAGGTCTGCCGCTCGAAGCGCGGCTTCAGCAGGACGAACTCGCCATAGCGTGCCACCAGGAAATCGATCACCTGGGAATTGCTGTCGCCGGCCGCGATCCGTTCGCGCACCAACAGGCGCAGGTCGCGCGCGAGCGGTGCCTCGGAGTCGTCAATCGACTGATTCTGGCAGACCATGCAGCGCAACTCGCGCGACAACTCGCGCGCACGCGCCTCCTTCGCGGGGTCGGCCATGATCTCGTCGGGCTGCACGGCATGGGCTGCGGGCAGCCCCAAAAATGCAAGCGCAAGGAAAGCTGCGATCATCCGGCGCATCGGATCACTCCGCCGGCTGCAAGCGCTGCTGCGCGCGCGCCGGCTTTGGCGCGCCAACACGCAAGCGGCGGTCAGACAGCGACAGCACGCCGCCGAACGCCATCAGGACCGGTCCCCACCAGATCAACAGCACCAGCGGCTTGTGATAGATGCGCACGGCGATCGCGCCTTCCGCGGTCACGTCGCCGAGCGAGATGTAGAGCTGGCTTGCGCCGCGGGTCAGGAGCGCAGCTTCAGTGGTCGAGGAGCCGCGCGTGGTGAAGTTGCGCTTCGACGGCGTCATCACGCTGAGCGCCTCGCCGTCGCGGGTGACCTCGAACCGCGCGATCATTTCACTGAAGTTCGGGCCCTGCCGCTGAAACAGCCCATCGAGCTTCAGTTCGTAACCGGCGACCTTGGCAACATCGTCCGGCTTCATGGTGCCGATATATTCGCTGTTCCAGGTGGTCTCGCAGACGATGCCGATCAGCGCGATGCCAAGGCCGACATGCGCGAAGGCCGTGCCCCAGACCGAGCGCGGCAATCCGCGCGCACGCCGCATCGCCGTTCCGAACGGCACGCGGAACAGACCGACACGTTCGACGAGATCGGTCACCGCGCCGACGATGACAAACACCGCGAGCGCGATGGCCGGAGGCGCAAGCGCGCTGCCGCCATGCGTCCAGGCCCATACCAGCCCCAGCGCCAGCAGCGCGAGGATGCCTGCGGCCAGCAGACGCTGCGCGGCACCAAGCAGATCACCGCGCTTCCACGCCAGCATCGGGCCAAAGGGAACGGCGATCAGCAGCGGCACGAACAGCGGCCCGAAGGTGAGATTGAAGAACGGCGCGCCGACCGAGATCTTTTCGCCGGTCAAGACTTCCAGCCCGAGCGGATAGAGCGTTCCGACCAGCACCGTCGCACAAGCAGTGGTGAGGAAGAGATTGTTCAGCACCAGCGCGCCCTCGCGCGAGATCGGCGCGAACAGCCCGCCCTGCTTCAGTGAGGACACGCGCGCAGCATACAGGCTCAGACTGCCGCCGATGAATACGCACAGGATCAGCAGGATGAAGACGCCGCGCGTCGGATCACTGGCAAAGGCATGTACGGAGGTGAGCACGCCCGAGCGCACCAGGAAGGTGCCGAGCAGCGACAGCGAGAAGGTCAGGATCGAGAGGAGAATGGTCCAGACCTTCAGCGCGTTGCGCTTTTCCATCACCAGCGCCGAATGCAATAGCGCAGTGCCGGCGAGCCACGGCATCAGCGAGGCGTTTTCGACCGGATCCCAGAACCACCAGCCGCCCCAGCCGAGCTCGTAATAGGCCCAGTAGGAGCCCATGGCGATGCCGAGCGTCAGGAAGATCCAGGCCATGAGCGTCCACGGCCGCACCCAGCGCGCCCAGGCTGCGTCGATGCGACCTTCGAGCAGCGCCGCGATCGCAAACGAGAACGAGATCGAGAAGCCGACATAGCCGAGATAGAGCATCGGCGGATGCACCGCGAGGCCGACGTCCTGGAGCACCGGATTGAGGTCGCGTCCCTCGATCGGCGGGTTGGCGATACGCAGGAACGGGTTCGAGGTGATCAGGATGAAGAGGTAGAAGGCGCTCGCGACCCATGCCTGCACGGCGAGCACATGAGCGCGCAGCGACAGCGGCAAGTTGTTGCCGAAGGCAGCGACGAGGCCGCCGAACAGCGCCAGGATCGACACCCACAGCAGCATCGAGCCTTCATGGTTTCCCCATACGCCGGTGATCTTGTAGATCAGCGGCTTCATCGAGTGGGAATTCTCGTAGACGTTGGCGACGGAGAAGTCCGAGGTGACGTGAAGGGTGACGAGCGCGACGAAAGACGCGCCGACGAACAGCAATTGCGCCAGCGCCGTCGAGCGGGCGACGCTCATCAGTGCGGGATCACGCAAGCGCGCGCCGATCAGCGGCACGAAGGACTGGATCAGTGCAAGACCCAGCGCCAGCACCAGGGCGTAGTGTCCGGATTCCGCGATCACCGCACGGCTCCCTGCGGATTGCCTTGCGCGGTCGTGGCCGCGGGCTTTGTGCTGTTCTTGGCGCCGTAATCATCCTTCCAGTGCCCCTGCTTCTTCAGGGCGTCGGCAACGTCCTTGGGCATGTAGGTCTCGTCATGCTTGGCCAGAACCGTGTCGGCCTTGAACACGCCGCTGGCGTCGAGCGCGCCTTCGGCGACGACGCCCTGCCCTTCGCGGAATAGATCGGGCAGGATGCCCTTGTAGGCGACCGGCAGCTTGGCGCTGCCATCGGCGACTTCGAAGGTCACCGCGAGATTGTCACCACGTTGCAGCGAGCCCGGCTGCACCAGGCCGCCGAGGCGAAACCGCTTGCCCGGTGCGATGTGCTTCTCCGCGACCATGGTCGGGGTCGAGAAGAACACGATGGAATCGCGCAGCGCGTTCAGCACCAGTGCTGCGGCGAGCGCGAGCACGGCGAGCGATCCGCCGATGATGGTCATACGTCGCTGCTTGCGCGTCATGGCTGGTCTCTTTCCGCCCTTCCTGCGATCGTCATCCGTCAAGCCCGAGATTCTTCAGGCCTTCATTGAGCTGGCGCAGCCGTTCCGCGTCGTTGGCCACCGCCTCGCGGGCATCGCTGAGCGCGCCCCTCGCCTTGTCGCGATCGCCCATCACGACGTAGGCGCGCACGAGGCGGAGCCAGCCGTCGACGTCATCGCCGTTCTGCTTGAGCCGGTTGGCAAGCCGCTCGACCATGCCGCGGATCATCGCGCCCCGATCGCCTTCGCTCATGTCCTTGGCCGCTGCGATCGTATCGTCCGAGAGCGCCGGCGCGGCGCTGCCGCCGCCGACCCGCGCCAGCGAGGATTGCACGAGCGCGCGCCACGGCGCGTCCTGCGGCGCTTTCGCAAGCACCCCGCGCCAGATCGCGGCCGCATCATCCTTGCGGCCATCCTGCTCGGCGGCGAGACCGAGAAAATAGTTCGCCTTCGGTTCCTCTGCATTGAGCGCATGCGCGCGCTCGAACTCTGCCTTGGCTTCGGCCGTCACGACGCCGCCGGCCGCGGCCAAAAGCGCCTCGCCGAGATCGGACCTTCGCTCCGCGCTTTCGCCGTTATAGGTGAGCGAATTGCGATAGGCGCGCACCGCTTCATCATAGCGGCCGAGCCGCTCCAAAACCGGTGCAAGCACGCTCCAGCCGCGACCATCGGTCGGATTCTTCTCGAGGTGCTGCTCGACCTGCGTCACCATGTTCTCGAGCGGCTGCTGCATGCCGGGCGCGCGATCGCGCTGCGCCAGCGGAAAGTCGTGCAGCCTCGGCGAGCCCAGCGGAATGTAGACGAGGATCGCGACCAGCGGCAGGCCGAGCAGCGCCAGCACGGCCGCCGCGCGGCGCCATTTCAGGCTCGACCGGCCGTCCGGCGCAGGCTCGCTGCCGTCCGGCGCGGACTCGCTGCCGGCCGCGGCCAGCAACCGGCGGCCGATCTCGATCCGCGCAGCCTCCGCCTCCGGCGCCGCAATCAGGCCCGCGGCAAGATCGCGCTCGACCTCGGCAAGCTGGTCCTTGTAGACGGCGACCTCGCTGCCTCCGCCCTGCGCGCCGCCGGCACGGCCGAGCGGCCAGAGCACAGCGAAAATCGCCGCGACCGTCATCAGCGCGAACACGAACCATAGCGTCATCGGGCAAGCTTCCGGCAGCGCGACATCCCGCGCCTCTCACGTGGCTTTACACCACGCTCAAGCGCGGCGGCAATTGACAATTGTCAATTTGGCGCGACCGAAGTGAGGCCGAAACCGAGACAATCCAACGGCTTAGGCGATCTCGAAATCCGCGCTCTGAGCCGCGTCCTCGCCGTGCCCGTTCAGCGCCTTCAGAAAGTAGGTTCCCGGGCCAACCGTTTCCGGCAGCCTGATCCGCAATGCGCCGACCGGAACGGGAGAAGCGATCGTCGTGACCGGATCCGGCAATTGCCGGCCACTCGCCTTCTCGACCAACACCACCTTCGCCCTGACCATCATTCTGCGATAGGTCGCCGAAATCACTCGGTTCTCGATTTCCACGAAGCTGATGACGGGTTTCATGCGCCTACAAACAGAATTCGGACGAATTGCGCGCGGACCGTACGTTTCGTCACCGGCTTCGTCAACCATAAATTGCAGGCAGGCTGTGATGCGCCCAAATCTACCCGGCGCGGGAGGATTTGCGCTCGCCGGTCAGTGCGCTTTCGGCCGCCCGGCTCATCAACGAGGCGTAGTCGTCACCGAACAGCACTTCGCAGAAACGGATGGCGGCGGCCATCTGCTGCTGACGATAGGCCCGGACCTTGTGGTCGGCGGCGCGCAGCGACTGCACCAGGGACTCCGTCGACCGCTCTACATATTGCTGGAGGTCCGAATAGGTGCGCAGCGTCACCTCGTTGATCGCAAGCTCGCTGGCATAGTTGCGGCAGGTCGCGACGAAGTCGATCAACGCGGCGGTTTCCTCGACCTCGGTGCTGTCGACGCGGGCGCCCGGCGGAATGTCCTTCTCCGCGCGCTGGCGCAGGATGCGGCGAACGCGGCCCGGCACGCTATCGATCTCCGATTGCAGGGCGTTGGAGATATCGGCACGGATCGAGGTAAGCTGCTTGCCCCAGGCGGAATCGTTGCGCAGATCGAGTTCGGTGCGCAATCCGCGGACGCCGTCATGCAGCGCCTTGAGGTTCTCGGCGATGTTGTCGAAGCGGCCGCGCTTGATGTCCAGCCGCAGCATAGCGGCGAGACAGGACAGGTCATGCAGGGCCATCGTGACCGCCACGCCGAACGGCGTCGCGGCGACGCGGATCTCGTCGTCTGAGGCTGCCATCTTGATGGCGAGGCGGATGATCTGCCAGGGCGCCGTCAGCCGCTGGATCACCATCGACAGCGCAAATGGCAGCATCTGCGGCGTCTGCAGGACGGGAACGTTGAGCGCGGCGGTCACCGCGGCGATGTGGGAATCGCCGAAGGCACGCAGGAACCGCGGCAGCTTCTCATTGAGGCTCGCGATGGCCTCGCGAACCCCGAGCACGGCACCGATCGAGTAGAGGTCCTCGATGACATTGGGCGGGCCAACGCGGGCAAGCGCACGCGACTTGTCGCCGCCGCCAGGCCCCGTCAGCTCGAAGATTGCGTCGGCCGCGACCGCCTGGATCTTCAGTGCCAGAGCCTCTCCGCCGTCGCCGGCAGGCAGCCGGGAAAGCGCGGCGTCGATCTCACCCACCTTGGCAGGGGCACCATCGCGGCCAAGCCACTGCCAGATGGGGAGCAGCGAGGAACGGCGGATTTGTCCGAGGCGGATCGGAATGCCGGCCTCGACGAGGAACGGTTCCAGCGGCTGGTAGAGCAGCCGCGACAAATCCTCCGTGCGCGGCGCAGCGTCTTCATCGGCCTCGGTCTTGCGTACGATCTTGCGCAACTGCTCGAGCACGAGGGTGGCCACCGCCGTGTCCTGGCCGCGCTCCAGCGCGCGCTCGAACTCCCGCATCAGCAGCGCCTGCGACTGCGGCGGGAGCTGCGCGAGATAATCTCTCAGCCGCTCGATCGATGTCTGGCTCATGCGCCCGGTAATGCACGGTCATTTGGCGGACGAGGGATGCGTCCGGGCGCGATCATACGAGTTGGCGCGTTAAGAAGGCGTTTAGGAAGTTGCCCGGCGGTGTTGCGTTTTGTGTCGAACCCGCTTTCCCGGATCGGAGAAAGGCGCGGCCGATCAAGGGCTAAATACCTGGGAGCACCAGTTCTGCCCGCAAGCCCCCGATCGGCGCGCTGCCGAGAATCAGGCTACCGCCATAGAGCCCAGCCAGGTCGACGACGATCGACAGGCCGAGACCCGATCCCGGCTTGGACTCGTCGAGCCGCTGCCCCCTGCGCGAGACCTGCGCCCGCTCGGCCTCGGACAGGCCACGGCCGTCGTCATCGACGATGATCCGCAGGCGCGGCCCAGTATCGGGCTTGCCGGACGCCTCCGCCCGCACCTCGATAAAGACGCGCGAGGCCGCCCATTTGCAGGCATTGTCGACGAGGTTGCCGACCATCTCCTCCAGATCCTGCCGCTCGCCGCGAAATCTCGCGGCGGAATCTGCCTTGGCTTCAACGACGATGCCGCGATCGCGATGGATCTTCTCCATGGTCCGACGCAGCGCCTCGATGGCCGGTGCAACCTCCGTCACGGTGCCAACGATCGAGACCCTGGCCGCGATACGGGCGCGCTCCAGGTGATGGGCAAGCTGGTCGCGCATGACGTCGGCCTGCTCCATGACCTTCTCTGCGAACGGATCGGCAGCATGGGCGGTGGCCTCGTTGACGATCACCGAGAGCGGCGTCTTGATCGCGTGCGCGAGATTGCCGACATGGGTGCGTGCGCGCTCGACGATCTCGCGATTGGCCTCAATCAGCGCATTGGTCTCGCGCGCGAGCGGCGCGATCTCGACGGGGAATTCGCCTTCCAGCCGCTCGGCACGTCCGGAGCGGATGTCGGCGATTGCCTCAGAGATGCGCTTGAGGGGCGCAAGGCCGAAGCGGACCTGGAAGACCGTGGTAAGAAGGAGCACGATGCCGAGCGCCGTGAACGTGCCGCCGAGATAATAGTCGAAGCTACGCGTCTCGTCGAAAATCTCGGTGGCATCGCCCGCAACGCTGACCAGGAACTTGCCGTCGGCGCCGAGATCGACGGGCCGCTCAACCATCCGCAAGGTCTGACCTTCCGGCCCATCGACATAGCCGAGCCGGATGCCGGCCGCGGTCAGCTCGACGCCCTGCTCCTCCAGCTTCGGCAGCTTCTTGTCCCATAGCGAGCGCGACGAGCGTACCTCCGGCTTTTCGGTGTCGGTGCGCGTGATCTGCCAGTACCAGCCCGACAGCGGCAGCTCGAACAACGGCTCGCCGAGCGACTGGAATTGACGGTCCGGCGGCTCGTCGGGCGTCGCCACCTCGGCGATCAGCGTACGCAGATAGAGATTGAGCCGGCGGTCGAAGGCGCGCTCGGTGGCGTTCTTGTACACCGATGACAGGACGACGCCGGTGATGGCCAGGATCACCACCAGCCACGCCGTCGCCGACAGGAACAGGCGGTTGGCAAGCGAGCTAGCGCGCATTGGCTCGATCCCGGCAGGCGCAGGACGGGAGATGGTCGGAGACGGTCATAGACGACCAAGACCCCGGTCGCGCCGCCCGGTCAAGTGCCAGGCGCAGCCGGCGGGGTCAGGAGATAGCCGAGGCCACGGACGGTCTGAATGATATCGACATCCAGCTTCTTGCGGATGCGGCCAACAAAGACCTCGATGGTGTTGGAGTCGCGGTCGAAATCCTGGTCGTAGAGATGCTCCACGAGCTCGGTGCGGGAGACCACGCGCCCGGCATGGTGCATCAGATATTGCAGCAGCCGATATTCGTGCGAGGTCATCTTCACGGGGTTGCCGGAGACGGTCACCTTGTTGGTTCGCGTGTCCAGCGTCACCGGCCCGCAGGTCAATTCGCTCTGGGCGTGACCGGCCGATCGCCGCAGCAATGCGCGGATGCGCGCAAGCACCTCCTCGAGATGGAAGGGCTTTGCGACGTAGTCGTCGGCGCCGGCATCGAAACCCTGGACCTTGTCGCTCCAGCGGTCGCGCGCGGTGAGGATCAGGACCGGCATGGCGCGTCCGTTGCGACGCCAAGCCTCCAGCACCGAGATGCCGTCCTTCTTGGGCAGGCCGATGTCGAGCACGACGGCGTCATAGGGCTCGTTGTCGCCGAGATAGTGCCCCTCCTCCCCGTCAAAGGCGCGGTCGACGACGTAGCCGGCGTCGGTCAGCGCCTTGGTGAGCTGGCGATTGAGATCGGGGTCGTCCTCAACAACAAGCAGGCGCACGCTTCTCTCCAAGGATAGTCCGAAAGGGATGGACTGCGGAATCTACTGCCAAGATGACCAATCTCGGCGTGAACTGAATATGAACGCCGGGAACCGGCAAATGTTACTTTTTCGTCATGAAGCCGACACGACGGCGCCCGCCATGCGGGCCGGGCAAGCCGGCCGCATGGCGGGCGCAATTTGCCGCGTTCCGCGGCGAGTCGGAAGTGCTGATCGCGCGTCCCGCGCGGCGGCGCTCAGGTCCGAAAGAACACGAACCAGATGACGCCGAGAATCAGGATCGCAAGTCCAGTCGAGACGGTGAGTAACGCTGCGACCGACGGACCGGGCTCGCCCTGGCGCGCTTCGGTCGATGTCTCGATGATCTGATCGTCGCGTCTCGTAGCCATGGTAACCCTCAACTGTCGGGGTGTCGCGTCCAAATGCCGCGACCTCCGCGCGGCTTCTCGCGACGTTCGGGGCAACGTCCCATCGCGAACGATGTTCCGGGCCGGACCTGCAGAGGATCAGCGATTAACGCCGTTGCAAGATTCCATCCCGCGCCTTGCTATGATTCGCAGTTCCCGGGTGTTATCCTTGCCAGTTGTCCCTGTTGCGTTTGGAGTAGCCTATGGCCCCCCGTGCCAACTGGAAGGGTTTTTTGCGCCTCTCGCTCGTGACCTGTCCGGTCGCGCTCTATCCGGCCACTTCGGATACCGAGAAGGTCTCCTTCAACCAGATCAACAAGAAGACCGGCCACCGGATCAAGTACCTCAAGGTCGACGCGGAGACCGGCGACGAGGTCACCTCCGACGACATCGTCAAGGGCTACAAGGTCGACACCGACACCTATATCGAGGTCACCAAGGACGAACTCGACGACATCGCACTGGAATCGACTCACACGATCGAGATCGATGAATTCGTGCCCAAGACCGACATCGACAATCGCTATTTGATCCGCCCCTATTATCTCGTGCCGGACGGCAAGGTCGGCCATGATGCCTATGCGGTGATCCGCGAGACCATCCGCAGCATGGACAAGGTCGCGATCGGCCGCGTGGTGCTGACCAACCGCGAGCACATCATCGCGCTCGAGCCGCTCGAGGCCGGCCTGATGGGCACGCTGCTGCGCTACCCCTACGAGGTGCGCAGCGAGAAGGAGTATTTCGACGACATCCAGGACGTGAAGCTCACCAAGGACATGCTCGACCTCGCCAAGCACATCGTCGAGAAGAAGTCCGGCGCATTCGAGCCCGAGCTGTTCGAGGACCACTACGAGACCGCGCTGATCGACCTGATCAACAAGAAGCGCAGCGGTGTGCCGCTCGCCGCCAAGGCCGCGCCGAAGACCGGCGGCAACGTCATCAATCTGATGGATGCGCTCAAGAAGAGCCTCGCGACCGAGAAGGAAGCCGCGCCCGCTGCCAGGCCCAACGGCAAGACCAAGAAGCCGAAGAAGCGGGTCGAAGGTCAGCGCGAAATGCTGCTGCCGATCGCCGGCAAAGGCGGCAAGCCCGCTGCCGCCAAGGAAGCGCCCAAGAGGGCCGAGAAGCAGGCAGACAAGCCGGTGCGTGCGCCGGCGCGCGGCAGGAAGGCCGGATAGCGGCCCCACCTCCGGGCGACGCTGCCGCGATGTCCCTTCCCGCCTATCGCCCGGCCTGATATGCCCTGGTCGACGTCGTTCGACGAACCAATCCCCCTGCCCAACCGGCGCAAACTGCTCACGCTGCAAGAGGCGGCCGACTACATCATGCAACTGCCAGAAGACGCGCAGCACGAAGCCCACTGGCAGACCGCCATCGAGACCCTCATCAACGCGGCCGAGACCGGTGGCGGCTGGATGATGTTCGCCCGTATCGCCATGTTGCGGGCGCTGAACGCGGACGGCCGTCACGGATGAGCCCTGCCGGCCCGGTGCCCTTTTGCCGACCCGTTGGCGAACAGGCCCAATAGTCGGTTAAGCGGCGCCGTCGTTTTTCGCTACGGCCGCCTGACCTCACCGTCGCACCGGGTATTCCTACGGAAGAGAAAATTAACCGTCTATTGCCGCTCTGCGCTGCACGGTCGCGCTCTTGATTGAGCCAAGGTCGTACGCCCGTGCAGCAGCAGGATGGCAGGAAAAACTACATCGGGCTCGTGAATGACGCGAGCGACGAAGAGCGCGTCGCCGCCGGTGCCGCGCGATCGCAGCCGCGCGTGGTGAACTATCTGGTCGGGCGCCTCGCAGCCGTGCTGAAACGCGGTCGCAAGGGCACGTAGAGACGCGCGATCACGCCTTGCGCCTTCTCGATTCCTTTACCATGCCCAGCCCCTGCAATGCCGCATCCACCCGCAGGGCACCGATTCAAATCCACCTGAATTGAGTGAGGAAACCTTAATTTAATGGGTGCCATCATACAGGCAGCACGCGAGGTCGACCGAACCTGTTATTTTGACGCGCACGAAAAAACTTAATCGACCGATTTACCACTTCGAAAACGACGTCCGCATAGATTAGACGGATCAATAGGAGTCGACGATGGCTTTGCTTAGGTCTTTCCTTGCCGATGAAAGTGGTGCCACCGCCATTGAGTACGGTCTGATCGCCGCCGGCATTGCGCTCGCAATCGTTACGGTTGTGAACAACACGGGCTCGGCACTACTCAATAACAAGTTCAACTCCATCAGCTCAGCGATGAAGTAACCTCAATAGCTGACTGACGCGAACGCCGACTTCCGTTGATCGCACCACGAGATCCGGCCTTGGCACCATGCCGAGCGGCCGAACGACAGTACTGAAGCGCCCTCGCAAGGGCGTCTTGAGGCGACCAGCCACGCCTCGGGCCGCTCATCAATTCCGATCGCCTCCGTCCGCAACCGAAAATACCGGCCGCCAAAACGTTCCCGCGGCGACGGTCTGGATCGCTTCGCTGTGCTCGCAATGACGGAATGTGGGCACTGACGTCGTTCCTTCAATTCGCATTTCGCCGGATTCTTCATCGAACAAACTCAGGTGCACTCAGTTCTTTGGGATGAAGACTGCTGCGATGCGCCGGCACAGGTCTCGTTCCTGCTGGATGCGAATGCGGTCGCACCTCGAGAGATGATTGAGGATGCCCCTCTTCCTTCCCATCGCCGACGATATTTGGATGGTTGATGGCGATATCGTCAAATTTCACGGTTTTGCTTATCCAACCCGCAGCGTAATCGTCCGATTGCGAGATGAGAGCCTCTGGGTCTGGTCGCCGACCGAGCTCACCGAGCGCCTCCGACGCGAAATCGAAACCATCGGTCGGCCCGCGCACTTGGTCAGTCCCAACAAGTTGCATCACCTTTATCTCAGGGACTGGCATGCAGCGTTTCCGGACGCTGAACTGTGGGCACCTGCGTCCACGATAAGGAAGCGTCGCGACCTCTTGTTCCAATCGCCGCTTGTCGATCGACCGCCCGTCGCTTGGGCAGAGCAAATTGACCAATGCTGGGTCCGAGGATCCTTTGCGATGGACGAGATCGTGTTCTTCCACATCCCCTCGCGCACGGCGATCCTGGCGGATCTTTCTGAAAACTTCTCCTCGAAGTGGCTTTCTGAGCACTGGAGACCATGGCAACGACCGCTCGCCCGTCTTTCGAAGATTGTCGAAGACAAAGGCTACGCTCCGCTCGATTGGCGCCTTACCTTCATTCGCGGGAAGACACTCCGCCAGGCGAAAGCGAAGATCTTGAGCTGGGAGCCATTGAAAGTCATCATGGCCCACGGAGAGTGGCAAAGCGAAGGAGGTCGAGAATTTCTCAACCGCGCTTTCGGGTGGATCGGGTGAATATCCGTGCAGTTCGCTCGCGACAATGCACTCGAACGCCGGACGTCAAACGCGAACCAGGGAAGCCGACGGAAACTCGCAGCACGCTCTGCTTGAGGGGGTTCGAGGCTGCCAATCACCGTGCCTTGGCTGATATGGTTTCCTTGTCCGGGTCTGGTCCGGACTGGATCATGCCATCCTTTCGAATGAGCAGTTCCGCGTCGGGCTCCTTTGCCAGCCGCTCGTAAAACGACCTCAGCTCAGGCCGCAGCCCCTCTCCGCGTTTGGCGATGTCATCAAGCTTGCGCATGGATCAACCATGCCGCGCAACATGCGGTGCATCCACCCGCTTTCCGACAAGGAGATCTTCCGCCTGCCCATCGGTTCTGCTTCCTGCCCTCATGCTTTCATAGATGGCATGACCATAGATGGCATGACGCGGCCATGACAACTCCGAGCGAGTGTGTCACGCCATATCAGGAACGGCGCAGAAACAGGCCACTTGCGGAATCTTGATCAACTCCCGGGCGCGAACGACCCGACCGCACTCCCTCGGACGGTCGCAAAACTGTCCAGCCCCTCACCGCATCGTCGCAAGCTGGACCGCGAGCGCGCAGGCGCGGTCGTATTCGTCGAGGTTGATCCACTCGTCGATGGTGTGCGCCTCGTTCTGCCCTGCACCGAAGGTTACGGTCGGGATGCCGTGGCGGACCATCCAGTTCGCGTCCAGGCCGCCATTGGCGGCGCGGACGGCCGGCGTCCCTCCAACCGCGGACACGGCTTCGATCGCGCGTTTGACGACGGACAGGCTCTCCTTCATGCGGAACGGATAATAGTCGGTCTCGGCCTTGAATTTGATGCGGCCGGATTTGCCTTGCGCGTTGGTGACGCGCTTGGCAGCCTTCTCGAACGCAGCCTTGTAGGCCTTGGTGATCTCCTTGAAAAACTTTCCATCGTGGCTGCGGCTTTCGCCGCGCACGTGCACATAGTCGGTAACGACATTTGTTGCATCGCCTGCAGGGCGGCCCTCACCGCCGGTGACGGGACCGACGTTGCTGGTGCCCTGCCGCTTTCCCTTCACCACCTTGCCGAACCAGCCACCGGCTTTCACCTCGGCGAGCGCAAGCGCGAGGATCATGGTCGAGCTGATCCCGCGCTCCGGCGCGACGCCGGCATGCGAGGCGCGGCCGAAAATCTCGACCTGCCAGCGATCCGCGCCGACAGCGCCGATGGTGACGTTGGAGGCAGAGCCGCCGTCGTAGTTGAAGGCCATGACCGGCGAGCCGAGTTCCTCCGTCTTGACATGACGCGCGCCATAGAGCCCGCTCTCCTCCCGCACGCAGAACAAGAGCGTGATCGGCGGATGATCGAGCTGCTGTTTCGCGAGCTCAGCCGCCAACGTGACGAGAACGCCGCAGCCGCAGCGGTTGTCGCCGCCGAGCGCGGTCTTCGCCGCATTGACGATCTTGCGCCCCGATCGTTTCGGCTTCGCGCCGGCGCACAGCGGCACGGTGTCCATGTGGGTCATGAACATGATCCGCGGCTGGTTGTGCATCGCGCCGCGGCCGGGCAGGTCGACGATGAGGTTGCCAGTCTCGGTCGGCACGGGAATGCGCATGTTGGCATCGTCGAGGCGGATCGCCCCCGCCGGCACGCCACTGTCTCGCAGCGCCGCCGTAAGCTCGCGCCCGATTGCCGCCTCCTTCCCGGTCACGCCCTCGACGGCGAGGAAGCGCATGAGGCGATCGGTGGCGGCCTGGGTGTCGACGGACATAATGATTCCCTTGATGGACAGTGCCTGCAAGCATCCTTTGCAGCAGCCCGTTCCGCAAGGCTCCTCGCCGCAGTTAGCCCGGCGAATCCGACATCGCCCTCCGCCTCAAATGCAGAGGCTGAGCAGCTTGACGTGGCAATCCTTGGGCTTGGATCCCCCTGAGGGAGCGGTGTCGCGTCTTACGGCGACAACGGGCTCCCTGTCCTTCTTGCCCTTGCCCGGCTTCGGCTCGTAATCGCCGGCGATCACCATGGCCCAATAGGTGCGCTTGCCGCTGGCATTCCTCGCGCTCGCGATCCCGACGCGAGAGGCGTTGTGCAGCAAGAGGTTCTTGCGATGCCCGGAGGAATCGATCCACTGTCCCAGCGTCTTCTCGAAGCTATCGTAACCATAGGCGATGTTCTCCGCAGCGCGCCCCGCATGCGCCGGCGCAACCCGCCTGGTGAACGGGCCAAGGACCTCATGACTGAGATCATCCTTCGCCGCCATCGCACGCGCCTGCTCCAGCGCGATGCGATCCAGCGTTGCATCGCGCACCACGCGAACCTCGCCGTGCTTGAGACGGAATCCGGAGATCAGCTCGGCCGGAGACTCGGCGGCCATGACAGGCGCAGCCAGCAGCACAGAGCCAGCCATCATTCCGCTGACCATACGACGTGTCATAGTCCCCCAGGCGCCCATCGGTCTCCAAGCCCGCGCGATATCCTGCCGCTTCTCCACCTGCAATGTGGACGCTTCAAGGCGCGCGTCAAGCATCGCCTCCATGTGGGCATCGGCTCATCGCGGCAGCATCTGCTCGCTGCGATCGAGGGGTCGCTCAGCCGGCTTGGTACCGACTATATCGACCTGTTCCAACTCCGTGGCTTCGACGCATTTACGCCGCCCGAAGAGGTGCTTGCGACGCTCGATGTGCTCGTGCGCGCCGGCAAGATCCGCTACGTCGGCGTTTCGAACTTCTCCGGCTGGCACCTGATGAAGTCCCTCGCCGTGGCCGACAAATACGGCTATCCGCGCTACGTCGCCAACCAAACCTACTATTCGCTGATCGGACGCGATTACGAGTGGGAGCTGATGCCGCTCGGCATGGACCAGGGCATCGGAGCGGTCGTCTGGTCGCCTCCCGGTTGGGGGCGTCTCACCTGAAAGATACGCCGGGGTCAGCCGAAGCCCGAGGTCAGCCGTTTGCCCAAAACGGCCGACTTTGGGCCGCCCGTGCCTGACGAGCACGTCTATCGCGTCGTGGACGCCATCGACGAGGTTGCCCGGGAATCCGGGAAAAGCGTGTCGCAAATTGCGTTGAACTGGCTGCTCCAGCGTCCGACGGTTTCGACCTTGATCGTCGGCGCGCGCAACGAGGCGCAATTGCGCGAAAATCTCGGCGCGGTCGGCTGGTCATTGACCAAGGGTCAGATCGAGCGGCTGGACGCAGCCAGCAAGGTGACGGTGCCCTATCCTTATTGGCACCAGCGAACGACCTTCACTGACCGCAATCCGCCGCCTGTCTGAGACGGGTGAAACAGCGCGCGGGTGGATGGCCGCCGAGCGCGACAGCCCTGCATGGCAGACCTACGGCTGCGCGCGGGCGCGCGCGCTTTACGCTTCCGCGAATTCCTGATCCTCTACCCGACAAACCGGCCGGATCAACCGGCCTGACCCAAGGAAGAGACGCGATGAAGCTCGGCACTGCGATGGCGGAAATCATGAAGCGCGAGGGGATCGATATCCTCTGCGGCTATCCCGTCAATCACCTGATCGAGCACGCGGCGAAGGCGGAGATTCGGCCCGTCATGGTGCGGCAGGAGCGCGTCGGCATCCACATGGCGGATGGGATCTCGCGCGTCACCTCGGGGCGCAGCATCGGCGCCTTCTGCATGCAGCATGGTCCCGGCGCGGAGAACGCCATGGGCGGCGTCGCCCAGTGCTTTGGCGAGTCCGTGCCCGTGCTGGTGCTGCCGATGGGCTATCAGCGCAGGCTCTCGCACATCGAGCCGAACTTCAACTCGAGCGAGGTGATGAAGGCGTTCGCCAAATCGTCCGAGCCGATCATCCTCGCCGCCGAAGTCGCCAACATCTTTCGCCGCGCCTTCACCAAGCTCAAGAACGGCCGCGGCGGTCCTGTCATCGTCGAGATTCCCTCTGACATGTGGAACGAAGAGGTCCCGGAACCACTGAACTACACACCGGTGCTGCGCACCCGCTACGGCGCCGACCCCGTTCATGTGAAGGAAGCTGCGGCGCTTCTGATCGACGCGAAACGGCCCGTGATCTATGCCGGCCAGGGCGTGCACTACGCGCAGGCCTGGCCGCAACTGAAACGGCTGGCCGAGCGGCTTGCGATCCCCGTCACCACCAGCCTCAGCGGCAAGTCGTCGTTTCCGGAAACCCATCCGCTCTCGCTCGGCTCGGGCGGGCTCGCGGTGCCGCGCGCGGTTCCCAAGTTTCTTGCCGAAGCCGACGTGATCTTCGGCATCGGCTGCTCGTTCACCGAGACCAGTTTTGGTATCGCGATGCCCAAGGGCAAGACCATCGTCCATTCTACGCTCGATCCGAACCATCTCAACAAGGATGTCGAAGCGAAAGTCGGACTCGTCGGCGATGCCGGCCTCGTGCTCGATGCGCTGCTGGAGGAGATCGGCAAGACGGTTACGTCGGATCGCGACGCATCGGCAGTCGCAGCGGAGATCGCGGCGTCCCACAAGGAGTGGCTCGCAAAGTGGATGCCGAAGCTCACCAGCACCGACGCGCCGCTCAATCCTTATCGCGTGCTCTGGGACCTCCAGCACACCGTCGACATCCACAACACCATCATCACTCATGATGCCGGCAGTCCGCGCGACCAGCTCTCGCCGTTCTGGAGGACGGTCGAGCCCCTCTCCTATCTCGGCTGGGGCAAGACCACGCAGCTCGGCTACGGCCTCGGTCTTGCGATGGGCGCCAAGCTCGCAAAGCCCGACAAGCTCTGTATCAATGTCTGGGGCGATGCCGCAATTGGCTTTACGGGCATGGATTTCGAAACCGCGGTGCGCGAACGCATCCCGATCCTGTCGATCCTGCTCAACAACTTCTCGATGGCGATCGAGTTGAAGGTGATGCCGGTCTCGACGGAGAAATATCGCTCGACCGACATATCCGGCGACTACGCCGCGATGGCGCGCGCCTTCGGCGGTTATGGCGAGCGGGTGACGCGGCCAGAGGACATCGGGCCCGCGATCAAGCGCGGCATCCAGAAGACCCGCGACGGCGTGCCGACCCTGCTGGAGTTCATCACCAGCAAGGAGACCGACGTGTCGCGGCCGGGAACATGAGCGACGCCAGCAGGGACACATGAGTGTCGGCAAAAATCTTGCTTGGCTTATCCGGCGGCAGATGCTGTCGCTGTCCGGCGTCGGTCTCATGCTGGGCGCGTTGTTCTTCGCGGCTTCACTCACGCCGACGCTCATTCCACGCAGCTATCTCACGCAGGGCGCGCTGGCGGGCGCCTGCTTTGCGATCGGCTATGCCGCCGGCATCCTCTGGCGCTGGTTGTGGCACTATCTCGAACTGCCCGAGCCTTCGGCGCGCGTTCGATCGACCGCCAATACGCTGGTCGCGGCCGGCTGCCTGCTCGTCGCTATCATTTATCTCTGGCGGGCCGCCGAATGGCAGGACTCGATCCGCGCCGTCATGAAAATGGCTCCGGTCGAGACCGCGCATCCGCTCAAGGTCTGCGCGATCGCGCTGATCACGTTCGTCGTGCTGCTGGCGCTGGGGCGGCTGTTCGTGCTTGTCGTTCGTTTTCTGGCCGCGTGGAAAAGTCGCGTCATCCCGAGAAAGATCGCAAACGTCCTCGGCGTGCTGATCGCGACGCTCCTGTTCTGGTCGATCGCCAACAATCTCCTGATCGGCACGGCGTTCCGCGCGCTCGATTCGTCCTTCCGCGAATTCGACGCCTTGCTCGAGCCTGAACGGCCGCAGCCGACGGCACCTGGGAAAACGGGAAGCGCGGCATCGCTGGTGAGATGGAATGAGCTCGGGCGCGCGGGCCGCGAATTCGTGGCTTCGGGACCAACGGCAGCCGAGATCAGCGCCTTCACGGGCCGCCCTGCACAGGAGCCGGTGCGCGTCTATGTGGGCTTAAGTGCCCGCGACACGGCGCAGGCGCGCGCGAAGCTGGCGCTGGACGAGCTCAAGCGCCAGCATGGCTTTGATTGCGCGATCCTGATCGTCATCACGCCGACCGGCACCGGCTGGGTCGACCCTGCGGCGATGGGCACCGTCGAGTATCTCCACCACGGCGATGTCGCGAGCGTCGCGATGCAGTATTCCTATCTCAACAGCCCGCTGTCGCTGCTGTTTCAGCCCGAATACGGCGTGGAAGCTGCGCGCGCCCTGTTCTCGGAAGTTTACGGCTACTGGACGACGCTGCCGAGGGACAAGCGGCCAAAACTGTACCTGCATGGTCTCAGCCTCGGCGCCATGAACTCGGAAAGATCCGCCGAGCTGTTCGAGACGATTGGCGACCCCATCGCCGGCGCGCTGTGGAGCGGGCCGCCATTCGAGAGCCACATCTGGCGCTCGGTCACCGCGAACCGCAATGCGGGCTCGCCGGCCTGGTTGCCGGAATTTCGTGACGGCCGCTTCGTGCGCTTCATGAACCAGAACGGGCCGACGGTGCCAGCCAATGCGCCCTGGGGTGCGCTGCGCGTCGTCTATCTCCAATATGCCAGCGACCCGATCGTGCTGTTCGACTACCACGATGCCTACCGAGCGCCAGCCTGGATGAAAGCGCCGCGCGGTCCAGACGTGTCGCCGGAGCTGCGCTGGTATCCTGTCGTCACGATGCTTCAGCTCGCCCTCGACATGGCGGTCGCGACCAACACGCCGATGGGTTTTGGCCATGTCTATGCGCCCGAGCATTACGTCGATGCCTGGGTCGCCGTCACCGATGTCAAGGACTGGTCTGCGGAGGCACTCGCGCGGTTGAAGGACCATCTTGCGACGGCGGCGAGGACGGCAGCCGAGCGCCGCGCCGACGACAATCCCTATGCCGATCGTGGTGGATGAGACATCGCACTTCCGCTTCGTGACGGATCCACTCGAAGGCCGCGGATGGGTCACATCTGTTGACCGGCTTTTGTCGAGATATCGCAGGCCAGATCGCCGCACTATGTTAGCCCAAAAGAGGTACTCAAAAAGAACAATCCAGGGGAGCGAGGCGGATCTCTCAACAGGATCGGCCTGATCTAACCAGGAAACCAAACGGAGGAGGACTCGCAGATGAACACGCGCAATCGTGTCACGCGACGCCGGCTCCTGAAGGACACGGGGCTCGCCCTTCTCGCAGCCGGTTCAGCACCGGTACTTTCGACACCATTCATTTCTCCAGCGATGGCCGACACCAAGACGCTGTCGATCGTGCAGTGGAGTCACTTCGTCCCAGCCTACGACAAATGGTTCGACAATTTCGCCAGGGATTGGGGAACCAAGAACCACGTCGAGGTCACGGTCGACCATATCCCCGTCGGGGATGTTGCCGCACGCGCCGCCGCCGAAGCGTCGGCTGGTTCCGGTCACGATCTGTTTGGATGGAACGGAGCTGGCGGCGCGCATCTCTACCGCAAATTCCTTGTCGATGTGACTGACCTGGTCGAGTCGGTGGAAAAGAAATACGGCAAGATCACCGTGATCGGCCGGCAGATCGGCTACAACCAGGACGACAAAACCTGGTCCGCATTCCCCGACTACTACATCAATTTCCCGGTGATGTACCGCAAGAGCCTTTGGGACGAGATCGGTGTGGTGCCCGATACGTGGGACAATGTGCGGATCGGCGGCGCGAAACTGAAGCAGAAGGGCAACCCGGTCGGAATTTCGCTCGGCCACAGCAACGATCCGAATACGACCTGGCGCGGCCTGCTCTGGAGTTATGGCGGCGCATTCCAGGACGAGAGCGGCAAGCATGTCGTGCTCGACACCAAGGAGTCGGTCGAGGCGGTCAAGTTCGTCGCCGCCCTCTACAAGGAGGCCATGACGGGGGATGTGCTTTCGTGGAACGACGCCAGCAACAACCAGTACATCGACTCCGGCGTCAGCTCGCTGATCATCAACCCGATCTCCGCCTATCGGACGGCCCAGCAGCTCAACAAGAAAGTCGCCGACGACATCTTCGTCATGAAGCCACCCAAGGGCCCCGTGCGTCAAATCATGGGCGGTGCCGCCGAGTTCTACGGCGTCTGGAAGTTCGCTAGGAACAAGGAGGCGGCACTCGAGTTCCTGAAATACTATGCCGACAACTGGATCGAGGCCTTCAAGGCGAGTTCGGGTTACAACAACCCGATCTTCGCCAACATCGTCCCGAAACCGATGCCGCTGCTGTCCGACGACCCGACCTCGACGCCGCGTGACAAGCTGTCCGTCCTGCAGACCTCCGACGAATGGTCCGCCGTGCCCGGCTATCCGGGGCCGGCGTGGCCAGCCACTGACGAGATCTATAACGACTTCATCGTCTGCGACATGATGGCAAAGGCGGCGACCGGGGCGATGACCGCCGAACAAGCCGTCAAATGGGCCGCGCAGCAATGCGAGGGCATCCTCGACAAGTGGCTGCATAGAGCTTGAGCGCCGCGCGTGCGAACCGCATGCACATGCGGTTCGCACGGAGGCTCCAGATGAACATCGGGGCATAGAACGCGACCGGTCCTTCCGGAAGATTTCCGCGTGGGCCGATACCTGGAATTCCACAATGGCCGCAGTGTCCGCCAGAAAGATTTTCAAGAAGTTTGACGACGTTCTCGCCGTCGACGGCATTACGCTTACGGTGCCGAACGGCGAGTTCATGGTCCTGCTGGGGCCATCCGGCTGCGGGAAGACGACCTTCCTGCGCATCGTCTGCGGGCTCGAGCGACAGACGAGCGGCGACCTCCTGATCGGCGGCAACCTCGTCAATGACGTACCGCCGCGCGCCCGCGGCGTCGCTATGATGTTCCAGAGCTACGGGCTCTATCCGCACTATACGGTGCGCAACAACATCGCCTTTCCCCTGAAGACGCAACGCGTTCCCCGTACAGAAATCGACAAGAAGGTGAACTGGGCGGCGAGCCTGCTCGGGATCTCGCAACTGCTCGATCGCCGGCCGCGCCAGCTCTCCGGTGGCGAGCGCCAGCGCGTCGCGCTCGCACGCGCGCTCGTGCGTGAGCCGACGGCGCTATTGCTCGACGAGCCGTTGTCCAACCTCGACGCCAAGATGCGCGCCTCGGCCCGCCAGGAGATTCGGCAATTCCAGCAACGCGTCGGGATCACGACGATCTACGTGACGCACGACCAGGTGGAAGCGATGGGTATGGGCGATCGCATCGCCGTCATCGATCATGGGCAGATAAGACAGGTCGGAACGCCGGTGGAGATCTATGAAAATCCGGCCGATCGCTTCGTCGCGACCTTTGTCGGCACGCCGCCGATGAACCTGCTCGCACGCAACGGCGGGTATCTCGGCTTTCGACCCGAGAACTTTCTTCCAAGGGAAATGATCAGTGGCGACGACGCGGCGGAGTTCTCATTCCGGGTCGATCGCTCCGAATATCTCGGTTCGGAACGAATCGTCTATGGCGCCGTCGAGGGCTTCGATCCGGCGCAGGTGATCGCCGCGAAGTTGCCCCCGGCGCATGTTGCCGAGGAAAGCATCCGCGCGGGAGAGTGGCACCGCTTCGCCGTACGCAGCGGTGCATTGCGGTATTTCGACGCGGACGGCAAGCAGGCCATATCTCACTAGAACGGGGTCTCACCAGAACAGGTTGCCTTCAATGGTCTCGGTCGCCGAACCAATCGCTAAGCCGGCATCGCGCTTCCGCTTCATCCTGGATCGGCGCGACGTGCTCGGCAGCGTCATGGTCGCGCCCGCGATCCTCTACGTGCTCTTGCTGGTCGGCCTGCCCTTTCTGCTCGCGGTCTATTACTCGGTCAGCGCCTATACGATCTACGATCCGTCCTGGCGCTTCGTGGGCCTTTCGAATTTCAGACAGATCATCAATAATCCGGTCTTTCAGGAAACGCTGGCCAATACTTTTCTCTTCACCTTCGGGTCTCAGCTTCTCGGGCTCGTGCTCGGCAAGTTCGGCGCGCTGCTGCTGCTGCGACCGTTCCCGGGCCGCAAGATCGTCCGGGCGCTGATCATCCTGCCGTGGGCCGTGCCCATCGCACTCGCCACCGTCGCCTGGGAGTGGATGTTCGATTCGCTCTACAGCGTCATCAACTGGACGCTGATCTCGCTCGGCATCATCACCCGCTCCGAGGCGCCAAACTGGCTCGGCAACCCGCATCTGGCGATGCTGTCCGTGATCGTCGTGAATGCCTGGCGGTTCTTTCCATTCGCGATCGTCATCTTTCTTGCCGGCATCACCTCTGTCCCGCAGGACGTCATCGATGCCGCGACGGTGGATGGCGCGGGCTTCTGGCGACGCAACTACCAGATCGTCCTGCCGATGATCCTGCCGATTGTCGCCGTCGGCCTCATCTTCGGCATCGTGTTTACCTTTACCGACCTTTCCGTCGTGTTTCTGTTGACCAATGGCGGTCCGGTCGGCGCGACGTCCGTGCTGGGGTTCGAGGGCTTCCAGGTCGGCATCGTCTCCGGCGATGTGTCGCATGGTGCCGCAATCTCGTTGTTCATGCTGCCAGTGCTGTTCTTCGTGGTCATCGGCATGCTGCGCTACATCCGACGGCGGGAGATCTGACATGCGGCGCGCCCTCCTCAACTTCGCGGGCGAAGGCGCGTTCTACAGCGCGGTGGCGGCCTTCGTCGTGCTGACCGCCTTTCCGTTCTACTGGATGCTGATCACCTCGTTGAAGAGCAACCCCGATCTCTACAACGTCACCAATATTCCCTTCTGGTTCAACGAGGCGCCGACGCTCGAGCACTTCCAGTATCTGTTCGAGCAGACACTGTTCGCGCGCTGGCTCCTCAATTCGCTTATCATCGGTCTTTGTGTCGTCGCGATCACGCTCGTCGCCGCGCTGCCTGCGGGTTACAGCCTGGCGCGGATGGTCGGCCGGAACGGCGAGGCGCTCGGTATCGGCATTTTCCTGACCTATCTGGTTCCGCCGACCCTTCTGTTCCTGCCACTCTCGCGCATCGTCGCCTCGCTCGGCCTGCAGAATTCGATGTGGTCGCTGGTGCTGGTCTACCCGACCTTCACGATCCCGTTCTGCACCTGGCTGTTGATGGGATTCTTCAAGACGATGCCTGTCGAAATCGAGGAGGCTGCGATCGTCGACGGCTGCAGCCTGTTCGGTGCTTTCGTCAGGATGGTGCTCCCGTTGTCGCTGCCAGCCATTCTGACGGCGGTGATTTTCACCTTCACGCTGACCTTGCAGGAATTCGTCTATGCGCTGACGTTTATCTCCGCTTCGGCGCAGAAGCCGGTCACGCTCGGTGTGGCCACAGATCTGGTCCGCGGCGACATCTTCTTCTGGGGAGAGATCATGGCGGGCGCATTGATTGCCAGTATTCCCGTGGCCATCGCCTACAATCTGTTCCTTGATCGCTTCATCTCCGGCATCACGGGCGGTGCTGTCAAATAGCCGGATCGCTTGGCGCGCAGCCAGCCGCTACTCCGCCATCTCGACGGGTTGCGCGGTCGCAGGTCCCGCGAGCGGCCGCTCCTCCAGCAGGATCAGGCAGAGCGAGGCGAGTGCCATCATTGCGGCCGCCGCGCCGAAGACGTAGCGGAACGCGGTCATCATGTCGGCCGAGGGAATCGCGTTGATCGCACCATGATGCTCACCGGCGAGCGGAACGTCGGCGCCGAGCGCGATCAGCAGGATGGCCGCAAACGCTGCGACCGTGAACGAGGACATCAGCGAACGGAAAAAGTTCATCGCACCGGTGATGGTGCCGACCTGGGCTCGAGCGACCGAATTTTGCAGCGAGACCACGCAGACCGGGAAGGTCGTACCGAGGCCGAGCGCGAACGCGGCCATCAAGACCAAGAGAGCCCACAGCGGCAGCGTGGAGAATGTCAGGCCCAGTCCGCACAGCGCGGCCCACGATGTACCGACGACGGCGACGCGCTTGTAGTGCTTCGCGCGCGCCATGGTGCGGCCGGCGATCGCCGCGCCGCAGGTCGAGACCGCCGCGAGCGGAATGAGCGCAAGTCCCGCCTCGCTGGCGCTGAGATGGTAGACGGACTCGTAATAGAGCGGCAGCTGCACGGTGAGACCGGTCATCGCACCCAGCGCGCAGCCGCCGGCCGTCAGCGCGTAAGGCGCCACCGTTCCGCGGAGCAGCGGCAACGGCAGGAATGGCTCGTCCGCCCGCCGCGCGTGCCACACGAAGGTGACGGCGAGCGCGACCGCGGCGCCGATCATCGCGATCACTGTCGGCGAGAGCCAAGGATAACGCGTGCCGCCCCAGGTCAAGACCAGCATGAAGACCACCGCGGATGCCATCAGGAGCACGCCACCGAACCAGTCGACCTTACGCTTGCGGTGGAAGACAGGGATCTTGCCCATCTTCGGCAGCAGCAGCGCCAGCGCAGCGGCTGCGAGCGGCAGGTTGATCCAGAAGATCATCGACCAGTGCAGATGCTCGGCGAACACGCCGCCGATCACGGGACCGAGGATTCCGCCCACCAGCCAGACGCTGGAGAAATAGGCCTGGTACTGGCCGCGCTCGCGCGGTGAGACCACGTCGGAGATCACGGTCTGTACCACCGGCATGATACCGCCGCCGCCAAGGCCCTGGAGGCCGCGCGCCAAGATCAGAATCGGCATGTTCGGCGCGACCGCGCACAGGATCGATCCCGCCACGAACAGGCTGAGAGAGGTGATCAGCATGGCGCGGCGACCGTAGATGTCGCTGAGCGTGCCGAACACCGGCGCCACCGCGGTGCCGGCCAGCAGATAGGCCGTGATCACCCAGGAAAGGTTGGAGACATCGCGGAACTGGCGCCCGATGGTCGGCAGCGCGGTCGCCACGATGGTCTGGTCGAGTGCCGCCAGAAACATCGTCAGCATCAGGCTGATGACGATGGTGCGGACCTCGTCCTTGGTCAGCGGCGCCGGCGGAGCGATGGAGGGGGCGTCGTCGACGCTCAAGACCTCGGTCGGAAGGCGGGATAGCTCTTCAGCGATGTCATCAGGCAATGGCCCGATGTCGGCAGGTTGATGGCTCTGCCGTGCAAACTTGTTCATTTCGGACGTAGTTCTTGGTTGCAGCGCAACGCCGCGATGGAATCGTTCTATGAATGGCAATGTAAGCAGCAAATCCTCATCGAGGCAGGCACCTCGACGCATGGGAGCATCCCGCCCCGGGGTCATCCCGAAGACGTGATCGGTTCGGAGTCGGGAACCGTCGTCAGGTCATGTCAGGCCTTGTCAAGCCTTGGGCGGCCGCCGTAGCCGCGCCCGCTTCGGCAGCAGCGCCGGCCACTCGACGATGTGGTCCTCGAGCTCCTCGTCCGGGATCTCGTCCTCGCTGCCTTCGACCCGGCCGCGCACGGAGACACCAGCCTCATGCACGGTATTCGGATCACCTGAGATCAGTGGATGCCACCAATAGAGGTCGCGCCCTTCGGCGACGAGCCTGTAGCCGCAGCTCGGCGGCAGCCAGTTGAGGGTTCGGACGTTGGCCGGCGTCAGGCGCACGCAGTCCGGCACCTTCTCGGACCGATTCGGGTAGTCCTTGCAGGCGCAGGTGCCCGCATCGAGCAGCTTGCAGCCGACATGGGTGAAATAGATGTCGCCGGTGTCCTCGTCCTCGAGCTTGTTGAGGCAGCAGCGTCCGCAGCCGTCGCAAAGGCTTTCCCATTCAGCCTCCGACATCTGCTCCAACGTCTTGGTTTTCCAGAAGAATCCTTCTTGGTCTGAAGGTCGCTTGGGAGCTGCGGTCATTGCGTCTTCAACTGGTTTCATAAAACAATCGGCCAATGCCATCTAGGGCGCGAGCCGATGGCGCTGCAAGCAGCGCCGTGGAGGTTCCGTAAAGATGCGGGGCCAATTAGGCCTGTCGTTCAAAATCGCGAGCCTGACCATTGGTTTATGGCCCCCGCTCGGCTAGAACAACCTGCGAGTCCCCCGAAGGACGCAATTGGGCGCCTTGGGTTTGCCGCAACACTCCCTCAAGACGTCTCGATGCCGCCCCGGCCGGGTGCTTGAACGCTTTCGAACCGAGCCTCAAGGGTTCTAGGTGCGCCAGATCATACCACCGCATTGGAAGAGCAAGGTCCGGAATTTCTTCCTGGATCTCGATGCGCGCATCGATTCCTCGCTGTTCTCCTCGGCCAAGGGCCTGCGCGAGCTCTACGAGCGCTACTCGACCTTCATGGACCGCTTCTATGTCGGGCGGTGGAAGCGCTGGGTGTTCATCGAGCCACTGTCGGAGGCCGCCACGCTCGGCCTCGGCGGGCTCGTGCTGCTGCTCACCCTCGCCATCCCGGCCTTCCGCGAGACAGCGGATGAGGACTGGCTGAAGAAGTCCGACCTCGCGGTGACCTTCCTCGACCGCTACGGCAACCCGATCGGCAGCCGCGGCATCAAGCACAACGACTCGATCCCGCTGGAAGACTTTCCTGACGTGCTGATCAAGGCGACGCTCGCCACCGAAGACCGCCGCTTCTACGACCATTTCGGCATCGACATCGCCGGCACCGCGCGCGCGCTCGTCACCAACGCCCAGGCCGGCGGCGTCCGCCAGGGTGGCTCCTCGATCACCCAGCAGCTCGCCAAGAACCTGTTTTTGAGCAACGAGCGCACCATCGAGCGCAAGATCAACGAGGCCTTCCTCGCGGTCTGGCTGGAATGGCGGCTGACCAAGAACGAGATTTTAAAGCTGTATCTGGACCGCGCCTATATGGGCGGCGGCACCTTCGGCGTCGACGGCGCGGCGCATTTCTATTTCAACAAGTCCGCCCGCGACGTGACCCTCGCGGAAGCCGCGATGCTCGCCGGCCTGTTCAAGGCCCCAACAAAATACGCGCCCCACATCAACCTGCCCGCCGCCCGCGCCCGCGCCAACGTGGTGCTCGACAACCTCGTCGATGCCGGCTTCATGACCGAGGGCCAGGTGTTCGGCGCCCGCCGCAACCCGGCTTTCGCGGTCGACCGCCGCGACGAGGCCTCGCCGAACTACTATCTCGACTACGCCTTCGACGAGATGCGCAAGCTCGTCGACACCTTCCCGAAATCCTACACCGAGCGCGTCTTCGTGGTCCGCACCGCGATCGACACCAATGTGCAGAAGGCCGCGGAAGAAGCCATCGAGAACCAGCTTCGCCAGTTCGGCCGCGATTATCACGCCACGCAGGCCGCGACCGTGGTCGCCGATCTCGACGGCGGCATCCGCGCCATGGTCGGCGGCCGCGACTATGGCGCGAGCCAGTTCAACCGCGCGACCGACGCCTATCGGCAGCCCGGCTCATCGTTCAAACCCTATGTCTACACGACGGCGCTGCTGAACGGGTTCACGCCGAACTCGAAAGTGGTCGACGGCCCGGTCTGCATCGGCAATTGGTGTCCGCAGAACTATGGCCACTCCTATTCCGGCTCGGTGACGCTGACGCAGGCGATCACCCGCTCGATCAACGTCGTGCCAGTGAAGCTCTCGATCGCGATGGGCGGCAAGGAAGGTCCGAAGGCGGGCCGCGCCAAGATCGTGGAGGTCGCCCGCCGCTTCGGCATCAAGGCGCCGCTGCCCGACACGCCGTCGTTGCCGATCGGCTCCGACGAAGTCACTGTGATCGAGCACGCCGTGGCGTATGCGACCTTCCCCAATAAGGGCAAGGCCGTGACGCCGCATTCCGTGCTTGAAGTGCGCACCGGTGCCGGCGATCTGGTCTGGCGCTGGGACCGCGACGGTCCGAAGCCGCGGCAGGCAATTCCGGCGAACATCGCCGCCGACATGGCCGGCATGATGAGCCACGTCGTCAGCGAGGGCACCGCGCGGCGCGCCGCGCTCGACGGCATTCCGACCGCAGGCAAGACCGGCACCACCAATGCCTATCGCGACGCCTGGTTCGTCGGTTACACCGGCAACTTCACCTGCGCGGTCTGGTACGGCAATGACGATTACTCGCCGACCAACCGCATGACCGGCGGCTCGCTGCCGGCGCAGACCTGGCACGACATCATGGTCGCGGCCCATCAGGGCGTCGAGGTCCGGGAAATTCCCGGCATCGGCATGGGCCAGAAACTGCCGCCGCAGCCGAAGGAAGCCAACGCCCAGGCCAATGCAGCGCCGAAGGTGCTGGAGACCAAGCCCGGTCCGCCGCCGGTCCTGACCAAGCGTGGCGCCGATATCCTGGTGCGGGTGGAGAAGCTGCTCGACGACGCCGCTAAAACGACCACCAAGACGACGTCCGACGACACGGCGAAGCCGGCCAAGCCCGCCTCGCCGTCCAGCGCGCTCGCTTTCCCGCAGAACTATGCGGCGGAGGAGAACGCGACCTCGTCCGGCCCGCGCAAGAACTGACCTGATCCCGTGCGGCTGATCATCATCACATTGACGGCCCTTTTGCTCGCGACCGCGGTCGGCGTCGGCGCGACCTGGATGACGACGACGCGCGGCACCGACATCGGCGCACTCACCATCGGCGCCTGGACTGCGCGTCCGCGCACCGGCACGGCTGACGTCGACCCCTATTCGCGCGCCACCATCGTGCGCAATGGCGAGCTGCCGATCGGCACCGGCGACGGCGTCGCGTTCACCGCGACTACCGACGACAAGAAGAAGGCGCTCGACGGCCGCTGCGACGTGATCGTCTCCGGCGTGACTCCGCCGGCGCGGTTCTGGACGCTGACGCTCTACGACCGCAAGGGCCACCTCGTCGCCAACTCGCTGCAGCGCTACGGCTTCACCAGCCAGGAGATCGTGCGGCAGTCGGACGGCACGTTCGAGATCCACATCGCCTCGCGTTCCCGCTCCGGCAACTGGCTGCCGACCGGCGGCATCGAGCGCTACGCGCTGATGCTCCGCCTCTACGACACGCCGGTCGGGGTTGCGACCCGCACCCAGCGCGACGCGCCGATGCCACAGATCGCGACGGCGGGTTGCCCATGATCCGGCTCGCTTTCACCATTCTCGCGGGCATCCTGCTCGGCCTCATCGTTCACCTCGTCAGCGTGCTTGCGCTGCCGCGCATCGCGACCCAGGACGCCTATTCGCGGCTGACGCCCGTGACCCAGGAAAACTCCGTCACGCAGCTACCGCTCGCCGATCCCAATACATCGCCGATGCCGTTCATGGATCCGGCCTTTGCGCTGGCGATCTGCCGCTACGATCTCTCCGGCGGCCCCTTGAAGCTGAAGGTGCCGGTGAGCCAGTCCTACACCTCGGTGTCCTTCTACACCCGCAACGAAATCGCCTATTACGCGATCAACGACCGCTCCGCCGGCAAGAAGGTGATCGAGCTCGACCTGATGACGGAAGCCCAGCACGACGCGCTGCCCGAGGACGAGGAGGTCACGGCGGCCGACCGGCTGATCATCGATTCACCGAGCGCGACCGGCCTGATCGTGATGAAGGCGCTCGCCGCCGAGCCCGGCCTGATGCCGCAGGCACAGGCCTCGCTGGCGGCTGCGACCTGCGCGCCGCAGACCGACGCGCCCGCCAAGGCCGAGGCCCCGCGCGGGCGGCGTTGAGCGGCCCGTTTCGGGGGCTGATCCAAAAAACCGGAAAACAACCCCATGCACAGTAGCGGAGGGCCGGAGAACGGTCCTGATCTGCCCGGTTTGGGATCTCATCATCAATCTCAGGCTGGCCAGGACGCTCGGGCTCGACGTTCCGCCAACGCTGTTTGCGCGTGCAGACGAAGTCATCGAATGTAAGCGGCCACCTCGGTGTAGTTGAGGCTCGACGCGAGAACGCGGACCCGCGCCTCGCCCCGGCCGGCGGTCGGCAGAGGAGCGTCGACGACCTCTATTCACTCGGCATCAGCGAAGCGGCTGACTTGAACAACTCGATGGCGCTGCTCCCTCAGAGGACCCCTTGCAGTGTCGCAATTCAAGGGCATGCACACCGCCGCCAAGCTGGGAACAGGGATTGATCCAGATCAAGCCTGAGGCTGCCCTGTTTGGAATTCTCCTCGTCGTTAGATGAGCCATCATAATTTATCAATGGAGAGGAAAATGCCTGCAGTTGTTATGCAGTTCGTTTCACATCCAAAGCCCGGTAGCGATCTTGCGACAGTCTTACAGCTTGCAAAGGACGGTGCAGTGCTTTGGAGAAAGCACGGGGCCGAGGTTAGCTATTGGTCAGTGATAGGTGGCGAGGTTGGGAACTACGCCTTCGTCGCTCGCTTCGATAGTATAGAGGCTTATGGCCGCACCTTGGCTTCACTTGGTGCCGATCCAGCTTTCGCAGAATTTCAATCCAAGCGGCTGAAGGCTGGGCAATCGGATTGGGTACGCTCCAACATGTCCATCCAAGTTGATATCTGACTGAACTCCCTCTCTCCTGAATGCGAGACCGCCTTCGGGCGGTCTCTTGCCGTCTATCGCGGCGAGGTCATCGAATAGATCATTTCCGGTCACGACCTTGGTCGAAATTGCATTAAACTCCGTTCCCGACGTTTCCGGCATGTGGTTGAAGAGATGACCCTGGCTCCTCTTTGGCAAGGTGGAGGGCCGTACCTCACACCTGGCAGACCCACAATCACGCTGGTCCGCATAGTGACGCTCCTCGTGGCGCTGGGCATCACTCACGCATGCGCCGCTGACATTGGTTATCTGAGCTCGCCCGGAATTCCTGCGAAGGAGTTTCCCTCACCTTGGCGTCCGGTTGCGCCGATCGCCAGCCCAAGCCGCGCTGCCGAGGAGCACCGCGACTCCCTGGACGAGGCCGGTGAGGTCGCCCGTCTTCTTGAGCTGAAACCAGGCATGACGGTCGGCGATATTGGTGCAGGCAGCGGCTACTACACGATCCGCCTCTCATACCTCGTCAGCCCCAAGGGTTCGGTCGTCGCCCAGGACGTCACGCGGGATTACCTCATGGAGCTCAGCAGGCGCACGGCCCGACTGGGGCTGACAAACGTCACATTTGCGCTGGGCGAACCACACGACCCCCGCCTGCCCGCTTCCTCGCTGGATGCCGCCATCCTCGGGCACATGTATCACGAGATAGCCCAACCTTACGCTTTCCTCTTCAATCTCGCGCCGGCCTTGAAGCCGGGGGCGCGGATCGGAATTGTCGATTTCGAACGTCCGACCTCAAGACATGGCACGCCGATTGAGCTGTTGCGTTGCGAACTGACCGCCGTTGGCTATGGCGAGGTGGCCACATATCAGCTTGCAGGCGATGGCGGCTACCTGGCGGTGTTCGTTCCGCCGCAAGGAGTGAGTCGAAAATCTCCCCGCGATATCATCGCTTGTACAGATCCTGCCGGCCCTCGCTGATGATGGTTACTGCGGGCCGACACGCATCCCAGCGGTATCGCGCATCGCGAACGTACCAAGACATCGATTCATTGGCCCGGTCTTGCCCGAAAGGCTCAGCTTCCTAAAATTTGGACGACAGCGCAGTCACAGCTGTGGCCCGGATAAACCCGGTTCGCGTTCAGCTCGGAAGACGTTGCTATAGAGATTCGCTATCCATTGCCGTCCGCTCGAGGTGATATTGAGATAGCGGATGGCGCTCTGAATTTGCGGGGCGACATTGTTCCAATAGAACTGCGGGTACTTGTAAACGACATCGGCAGGTGTTTCGTAGCCGAGCTTCTTGTTCAGCCCGGCTTCCTCAAACTCGTAGAACAGTGCATTCGATTTTCTCAGATAGTTGGGATCGCCAAGCTGACCGATAAGATCGGCAGCGCGCAGGAGCATACCTTCCTCTTCGATCAGTTCGTCGTTTGAAGAAGACTCCGTGTATGGAAAGCGCGTGAATTCAATGGCTCGCGCAATTCGGCTTGCATCGACCTCCTCGATACCGTCGAAGCGCTCGGAGGCGAATAACTTTGAGCGGTCCACATGATAGGGTGCGAGCGAGGCGTCCGATGCTCCTCTTGGGAGACGAATTGTACGGCCGGTCAGATCTGCGACATAGGAGTCTTCGCTATCTCCTTGAACGATCCCGCGGACGTATCCGATATCGTGGGTGAGGCAGGCCAGGATGAAACTTGCGTAGTCCACGGCTGTCGTCGGCAGCAACAACATTCGTCCCATGAGGATATCGTGCCCCGCAAGGGTAACGAGCATGGTGTGCTCAATGTCGTGATACAGGGCGTCGCTGTTGCCGATGCATTCCAATGTAAGTCTGGCTGCAAACGGAAGCACTTCGGTCAAGCGGGCATGCGAGGAACCAAACCTGTCTCGCGTATCAGACGTCAGGAACGATGATAAAGTCTGCGCCAACAGTTCTGGAATCGTGATCATCTGAACACCCGTCAGTATGTGCGCACGACAACGGCTCGTCTCGCCAACCTAGGGCCCTGACTCTTGTTCGGAAAGCTTGACCTAAATCAAAGGTCGTCTCAGCGAGTTCAGCTCGCCGCCGGAGCCGATCCGAGACGTATGGTTCAGGCCGCAGCCCCTGGCAACTGAAAGATCACCTCAACTGGTGCAAAAGTACGGCCCACCGAATGGTTCGGCTCGCACTCAAGACGGAGACCAGCCCCAGCGCCATCAGCAGCGTGCCAAGCCAGGTCCAGACCCGCCCATCATCGCCCGCCTCTGTCGTCGGAAAGGCGACCGGCATCGCCAAAGGCGCAGAGGCGGCAATCAAGTCCCCGGCGACCGGCGCGGCCGCCAGAAGCGCCTCGACGTCGACCTGACGCGGCGTGGTGTGGTCGGGCGTGAGCCGGTCCTCCTCGCGGTTGGGAGCCCGCACCGGCGACACGAGGGGCGGCGCGATCCCGGCAGCGAGGACGGGACTGGCATCTGCCACCTGCTCGGGGGCGGACGGGCTCGGACGAGACGTATCCGGCGGTACGGAGCGCTGCAGCTCCGCACGCGCATCCGCCACCGCCTGCCGCTTGCGCGCCGCAGTCTCTTTCTCCTCGGGTGCGGCGACACGTGGTTTGGCAGCGCCATGCTGAGCCGGCTTCTTCACCGTCGCGGTCCCTTCGGCAGCCTGGAACCAGCATTTGCGGCGGCCCTCAAACCGATAAACCCAGTGTTGCCCCTCGGCGACCGACTTGCCGGGTCGCAGCAGGCACTCCTCTTCCGCGGGAGTGGGCACGGGGGCTGTTGCGGGAGCGGCGTCGAATAAGCCGGCGAAAGGGTTCGAAGACGCAGGCGACGTCGAGAGACCAGCAAGAAGCACAAAAGCGGCGAAACAAAATCGCAAATGACCGGACATGAAAAACCCCGGTGTTGCGCCCCCACCCGTACGAGCTTTGGCCGCGACCTAGGTCGCAATGCGACCTAAATCCGGCGATGCGGTGGATTCATTCTGGCGCCAAGCGAGATGCGGGCATGAATTCAGCGGCGCGCACCGAGTGACTGCGGGCGAATTTGTGCGCCGTCTGTCAGTTTTTATCTGGCTACCAATGTCCGCCTTATACCCAGGAGCGGCCACCACTCCGGTTGAGTATCGGCGGCGTATCGGCAGGTCGACTGAATGGATCCGATCCGCGAAAGGACGCGCGCCGCGAGCGGTTGCGAAACAATTGCGACGATTGCCGTCCGAATGACCGCTTCACGTACTCAAGCGCGGACAAATCAAGCCAATCGATCCACGAAACAGTCTGTTTTACTCTCCTGCTTCATCGCCGCGAACGCACTCGTCTCCGGTCGGCGACGAGCTCACAAGGTTCATGCTCACTTGCCTTGCAACAATGCAAGTTCATTTCATCGACATTGATTCCGAGATGGAAAAAGGCCGCCGGCACTGGTCCAGCGGCCTTCGCCCCGACGTGGGGTTCGCTGGGCGACGCCCCGACTAGAGATCGATGCTGACAGCGATGTTGCGGCCTTGCAGTTCGGCAATCTTCATTCCGTCAGCCTGCACTTGCGCGAACTCCGGGTCCTTTGCCACGGCCTCCTGCACTTTGCCGTAGACTTCCCAATTAGCGTAGCGCGTCGTCACCAGCAGCTCTCCTGCCCAGTGGCCAGTGTGGAAACGGGACAGCCGGAGAAATTCGGCACCGTGTTTTTCGAAGATCTTCTTCGCCTGCCTGACGATCTTGGTCATTTCCTCGGGCTTGTCGGTTTTGAAGCGAGTGAATTGAACGACCGGCATGGGGCTACCTCCATTGTGATGTGAAATATCCAAGAGGCGTGTATCGAGCGACGTTTGAGAACGAGTCTCCAATGCGACCTCGATGAACATTTGTCTTCATCGACTCGTAGTTGGTTCAGGCTCGCAAGGGGCAACGGCTCTGCCCCTTCGCGGGCGGTCCTGAAAGATCATTGTTGAACCAGTGCCGCAGGTGCCACAGGCAGGATGCGCACGAACACGAACCGAGAGGTCACCGGTATTTCCGCATCCGCGCGACCGTCCTGACCGATGAGGATCAGGCCTGCTCCGCCATTTGCCACGGTCAGGATGATCGCTTCACCTGTCCACGTCCGGATCGGCGCCATTCCAATGATGAGAAACTCGCCGACGGGCTGGTCCAAATATTGAAGTCTGAGCTGCGGGGCAATTTCAGCTGGCGCAAGCTCGAAGCCCAGTTGCTGGGCGCGCGCGTAGATTTGCCGCATCGACACGGTCTCGCCCTGAAAGCCCAGTTCGGCCGCCGACACCGTCAGAAGCTCGACCACCGTCTTCGCGGCGCTGACGGTAAAGGCCGGCCGGGCGAGAGCCGCCGCAGCCGAGTCGCCGACGCCGCAACCGATCGCGCTCATGGCGTTGAGAAGAGCGAACGAATCCGAGAACGTACCGATGGTTATCGTCTTCCACACCGCAATGTCCGAAGCCGATGTCACCGGCTTCTGCGGTTTCGGGACAGCGGGAGCCGTCTTGAACGTCAATTGTCTCTGCAACACGTCGCGTGCGGTGCATTGAGCCTTGGCGTCGTTCGTTGGTCCGAGGACAACCGCGGTACAGAGCAACAACAGCGCAGTGCCGTCGCGCCAGCCATTCGAACGACGTGAGCTCGCGATGCTTCGCTGAGAGGTAACGTAGTCGAGGCTACGCCGCCAAGATGCGGTGGTCTGTCGCAACCATGGGGCGCCGATCCGCTCAATCAAGCCCCTCATGATGACTTCCCTCGCAACGCGAGATCGGCATGCGGCGCATGCTGTTCTTGTTCGACGTATTCGGAGGATGCCAGCATGTCCTCCGATACACTTTACAAGCAGCTTTCTTTTTTCTTACCGTTACCTTTTAACGCGATCCAAGGTGTTATCGTACCTGGAGGAGCGGCGTTTGTTTTACTCTTTCGCGGACTGCACTCTCAACACGGATCAGCGTGAGCTCCGCCGTAACGGCGACCTCGTTGTCGTCGCGCCGCAAGTCTTCGATCTACTCGAGTACCTGATCTGTAATCGCGAACATGTGGTCAGCAAGGACGACCTCATTGCTGCGATCTGGAAGGGCCGTATCGTTTCGGACTCTGCGCTGACGACCCGCATCAATGGGGTCCGATGCGCTATCGGTGATAGCGGCGAAGAGCAGCGGCTCATCAGGACGCTACCGCGCAAGGGCATCCGCTTCGTCGGGGCCGTGCACGAAGAACGAGAGCCAGCGCATCTGATTGCCGGGGCTGCGGAGCGGTCCGAACAGACGCTACCTTATCCGGAGCGGATCTCGATTGCCGTACTGCCCTTCAGCAACATGAGCGGCGATCCCGAGCAGGAATACTTCGCGGACGGAATGGTCGAGGAAATCACGACAGCGCTTTCGCGGTTTCATTGGCTGTTCGTGATCGCTCGCAATTCGAGTTTCGTCTTCAAGGGCAAGGCGATCGATATCAAGGAAGTCGGACGCAGCCTGGGCGTGCGCTATGTCCTCGAGGGGTCCGTGCGCAAGGCGTCGGGGAAAGTTCGCATAGCAGGACAATTGATCGACGCGGCAACTGGCGCACATGTCTGGGCCAATAGCTTTGAGCGAGACCTGAGCGATATTTTCGTGCTTCAGGATGAGATAACGACCGCCGTCGTCGGCGCGATCCTGCCAACATTGCTTCGAACGGAAATTGCGGCGGCGACGCGGCGGCGGCCCGAAAACCTCACCGCCTATGATCTTCAACTCCGAGCCATGGCTCAGTATTCCCGGGCGACCCGCAAGGGTGTGGCCGAGGCGTTAAGGCTGGCCAATCGCGCCCTCGAGCTCGATCCGGGATTCGGCTTTGTCGCGGCGCTGGCGGGCCTCTGTCACATGGTCAAGGTCCTGTGGGGCTTCTCGACTGATCCTCAATCCGACAGGAATGAAGCAGTACGGTTCGTGCAGCTGGCGTCGAGGATCGATGATGGAGATCCGCAAACCTTGGCAACGTCTGCCTTGGTCCTGGCGTTCATGGTCGGCGATTGCGCACGTGGTATTGAGATGGTCGACCGGGCGGTTGTACTCAACCCCAATTCATACTGGGTATGGCTCGACAGAGGCTGGGTCTATCACACTGCGGGGATTCCAGAGGAAGCGGTCCGCAGCTTCGAACATGCAACGCGCATGAGCCCGATCGACCCGATGCTGGACCGGTTATCCGTCGGCATGGGGTTGGCCTTCATCGAACTCCGTCGCTTTGACGAGGCCATCGCCGCGGGCAAGAAAGCCTTCCGGTTCAACCCCTCGTTTTCGGCGACTTACTGGTGTCTCGCGTCCGCTTTTGCCCATCTCGGACGTGACGCGGAAGCGCATGAGGCTGCGGGGCGTCTGCTCGAGCTTGATCCCGCCTTCACGATATCCACGTGGATGGCCCGGGGCGGACAAACAAACGCAAAGCTGGCGCTCGAAGGTCTCCGCAAGGCGGGGCTGCCCGAGTAAATGGCGCTTCGGGCTGTGCCGCGCCTGGCGCAATGATGCCGCCGGCCGCCCTACCCGAGGATGCCCTTCAATCCGGCATAGATCGAGCCGACCGCGGTGGCGGCGACGCCGACGAGGGGGCCGACGGTCTGCATGAGGTCCTGGATCAGGCGCGCCCTGCGGCGCAGTTGCTCCTCGCCGACGTGCTGGCCGAGAAGACGCGCTATCCTGAAGGCGAAAGCGTTGGGCTTGCCGCCTTGCGTCAGCACCCGCGGCAACACCTGGAAGATCACGACGCCCAGGATATTGCCGGACAGGAAGGCGAGCAGGATGCTCGCGCCGTATTCGAAGACCTCGCGCCACTCGACCCACACTTCGGGAAGGATCGGTACGCGGTCGTGAATGCCCGTCACCGTCAGCATCAACTGGATGCTGAGGGCCGCGCACAGCACCCCCAGCACCAGCGCGCCGATCAGGGAGACCCGGTGCAGCGGATAGGCGACGAGGCCGAACAGCAGAGGTATGACGATCGACGCCAGCCGAAGCGGCAGCGGCGAGATGTTGAAGGTGATGGTGACGAGGACGTGCGCGGTGACGAGCAGCAGCGCGGGAATCACGACATAGAGAACCGCGTGGGTCGCAAAGTACCGCAGGGGGTTGTTGTAGCGCTCGAGCCTGGCACCGACCCGGTCGAGATCGCGCCTGAGCCGGTCGAGATCAGCGACGATCTCATCGATCTCGGCGAGCATCGGGCGCACGACGCGCAAGTCGCGCGAGCAGTGCTTGCACGCGATCGCTTCATCCTTGATGGTCTCGGCGCAGAACGGGCACTCCATCGTCAGCGCGACTTCCTGCGGGTCATGATCGCCTCGATCTCGGCTCTGGCGCGTCGCAACTCGTCACGAAGCAGCTCCCGCTTGCGCAACAGATCGTCGCGTTCGGCGATCAGCGTGGCGGGAATGGCGATATCGCGCGCACAGGAGGCGCAGACCAGCGCAACCTCGACATTGTCCGACTGGCAATAGGGACACTTCATCGCTTCATTTCGGCGCGACTTTCAGGGTGAAGCTGGCGGTGCCGGGGCGGCCGTCGCTGTCCTTGATGTCGACCCGCACGATATACTCGCCCGGCGGCAACTCGGCGTCCTGCATGTTGATGCCGTCGGCCTGGATGAACGGCTTGACCCGCGCGGTCAGGTCGACATTGGGCGAGCGCAGGAAGATCACCTTGACCGAGTCGGGGTCGATCTTCGCGCCGCCAAACGACTCGAACTTGAGTTGCAACCGCAGCGGCGAGCTGGCGGCATCGCTGGGCGAAACCACTTCAACCTTCGGGCCGCGCAAGATGCCGCGCCGATCGGTCGCGATGGCGCCCCTTGGCGGCGGCAGCTTGGCTTCGTCTTCCGTGATCAACTGCGTCGCCTGCGCGACCCCCGAACTCAAGAGGCCAGCCGCGACAAGCCCGAGCAACGTCTTCCGCATCATCCTCATTCAATCCTTCCCACGCACCACTTCCCGCTAGCGCACCCCGCCGTCGCCGATGATCGAGTACGGCGCCCAGAACAGCGGATGCGCGTAGGCGAATTCGGTCTTGCCCTCGCCGTTAAGATAGCCCGGGCCGTCGACGAGAGCCATCATCGCCTGGCGCAGCGCCTCGCTTCGTCCGATCTTCGGATCGTCCGCCTGTCGCTTGAACAGGTCCGTCACCAGTTGCCGCGCCGATTGCGAATGCACCGACCAGTTCGTGACTAGAAGCGCGCGCGTTCCGGCGTAGAAAAAGGCGCGGCCAAGCCCCGAGGCCGCCTCGGCACCGGCCCCTGCTCCGGCGCCGGTGTTGCACGCCGACAGGATGACCCAGTCCGCATCGAGCTTGAGGCCGAGAATCTCTTCCATGGTCAAGAGGCCATCCCCCTCCTCGCCCGTCACCGCCGGAGAGGACAGTGCGAGTGCCGGCTGGGTCAGACCGTTGAGCTCGCCCGGCACGAGGCCATGGGTCGCGAAGGCGAGGATCTTGAAGCCGGAGAGATTCATGGTCTTGACCGCGCTCTCCGTTGCCTTGCTGCCGAGGAACAAGACCTTCGACGGGTCGGCCTGCAAGGCGATCGCGATCGACTTCAACTCGTCCGCTGTGTCGGGCAGCCGGGGCAGCAGCGCGAGCTCGGCGCTGTCGACGCCATCGAGCTTCGGACTGTTGCGCCGCTTCAAAGGCATGCCGCGCGTCACGTTGCCGCCGTTATCCGCAACCTGGACCTTGGCATCGGTAGCTTCGGCCTCGGCCTGCTGATCCCTGTTGAAATAGGGATCGCCGAACGCCACCAGCTCGCTGCGTCCAGGCTTGCCAGGCGGCAACTGTCGCAGCGTCAGCAAGGCAGCCGCCGACGGCACCGTGGTCACCGCGTGGGTGCGCGCAAGCCAAGGCACGTTGCGATAGCTGACGAACAGCGGGTCGTCATCCTGCGTCACCTCCGCCGGCGCCGTCGGCAGCAATGAAAGCGGCAGCAGGCCGAGCGCACCGTTCGTGACGACGATCAGGTTCTTCGCCGGCTTCCAGCCGCCTTCAACCGGCTTCAGCAGGAGCTCGTAAAGCTCATAGGCGAGCTTGAGGTCGAACGGAGGAATGTCCGAGATCATCGCCGCCTGCGGCTCGAGCGCCTCGCGCAGCTTGCGGATCTTGCTCTCGATGTCGCCGATCCTGGCGTTGACCGCCGCGAAGGCCACCGGACCCGACTTGGGGACTGCCCAGACGAAGCTGCCGTTCTGGCCGAAATAGAACGACAGCATCGCCTCGTTGTCGGCCAGCGTCGCGCGGATTTCGGCGACGCTCGGCGGCTTCGGGGAGACCAGATCGGCGTAAGATGGAAACTTCTGCTTGATCTCCTGCCGCGCCTTGTCGCGCTCGCCGCGCAACGCCGCGATCGAGGCCTGGATTTGCTGAACTCCCTTCTCGTCGCGATCGGTCGAGGGAATGGCGAGCACGTTGTTGAGCGTGCCAAGTTGCGCATTGACCTGCTTGGTCAGGTCCTGCTCCTTGCGCACGAGATCGGCGAGCGCCGGATCTTTCGCCGCCGCGCGGGCGCTGGAAGCTGCCAGCGCCTGCTGGACCGAGCGACCGCGGATCGCATCGGCAAGGGCAAAGGTCTCTTCGCCGACCTCGTTGCTCATCCCCTCGGCGCGTGCGAGCAGGAGGAAATAATTTTCGACGGTCCCTTGCAGCCGCTGGCTGCGCGCGGCAACGACAGTCGTGTTCTCGTCGTCGGCGTTCTCCCGCGCATTCGCCATCATGATCGGAATCGCGGCCTTGAACTCGCGGATCGCCTCGGCATCGCGGCGCGCCCTCATCAAGCCGATCGCCAGCGTTCCACGCGCCGAGGCGGCGTCGAAATGGTCCTCGCCGACCCGGCCCACCTGTTTCTTCACCAATTGCTCGGCCGCGGCGATGCCGGCATCAATCTGGCCGGCGGCATAGAGCGACAGGATGCGCGACGGATTGAGCTCGAACACCTGGCGGCGCTGCGGATCCCAGTTGGCGACCGCCTTGTCGATCCTCGCATACATCTCGTTGGCTTCAGGCGTCTTGCGCCGCAGCGTCAGCATGCCGGCAAGCTGCGAGAGCAACTGCACGGTGGCTTGGGACTCCTCGGGCACGCCGACCGTCGTGTTGATCTCGATGGCGACGCGGCCGAGTTGCTCGGCCTCCTCGTAGCGGCCTTCCTCGACCAGGATGCCAGCGAGGCCCATCACATAGCGAGGCGTGACCGGATTGTATTTGCCAGTGTCCTTCAGCCGGGACAAGAGCGCCCGGCGCGCATCGACCTCGGCTTCAGCCAGTCTGCCCTGCCTCGCCTTCATGCGCGCCTGATTCAACACCATGCTGTCGACGACTTGCAGCAGGAGCGTCTCTGCAGGCGGGTTGTCCGACTCCAACACTGCCTTGTTACCGGCTCGCTTGCGCACCTCCGCCGCACGATATGCGGCCTCGGCTTCGGCAAACTGCCCCCGTGCCTCGAAAATCAACCCGCGGGTCATCTCGATTTCGCCCTCCCAGGTCTGGCCGAACTTTGCATAGGACGTTCGCCAGCCAGGAAGCCCACTGGTACGCGGTTCCTGAATCGCAGTCAGGCTGCGACGCAAATAGGCTTCGGCCTGCGCGACATCGCCCATCTGGAGGAGAATGGACACAACCGAACGGTTTGCATTGAACTGATATCCTTTGGCGCCCGGCACATTGATCGTCTCGTGCAACAGTCTTTGCATGATCTCCAGCGCGCGCTTGGGATCGCCTGCGAGGGCGTATTGCAGCGACTGCAACTGCAACAATCGCCCCATCATCCCCGGGCTGACGGCCCCGCGGCCCACTTCCACGGCCTTGTTGGCATCGGCAGTGGATTCGGCGAGACGCCCGAGCTGGGAGCGGGCATTGGCGCGGTCGAAATAGAACTGGGCGAGATCTTCGCGGGACTCTTTGCCCGTGGGCGTCGAATCCGCGTCCGCCTTCAGCTCCGCGATCAGCTTTTCGTCCGGCTTTTCGCTATCGAGGATTGCGGTGATGTCGGCAATCGTACGAGGCGGCGCCACAAAGCCTTTGGGCAGTGTCGTCCCGGGCGCCAGCTTGGGCGCCTCTTCCTTCGGCGCCGCGACCGCGACATTGGCGCGGCCATTCGCGGCATTGAGGGCGGCGAGCACGCAAGCATGGACCTGCGGTTTAGCCTTGGCGCGACAAGCTTCGAGATTGGCTCCGCCCGCGGGCCCACCACCCGCACGCATGCATGCCTGCACGATCGGCTTGCCGACCGTCATCCGGCAGTTCTCGACCGCCGCTTCCTGGGTGAGAGCGTAGGTCGCTCCCGTTGACGCCAGGAGGAGAGCGGCTGGAAGCAAACGGCGAACGCCGTGAGACAATGCGCGAATGAAATAGCTTTCGAACATGGCCGGAGCCCCTGATCGCATGTTGAAAGGATTGATCAAAAATCAAGGCATGTAACGCACCCAATCTATCGATATCGGCGCTCGCGGGACAAGCACAAATCTATCCGACGAAGGTTCGAGAAGACCCTGGTCGCGGCCGCTGCGCCGCACAGCCACTCGCCGCCCTCCAGACGGAACTGACAGGGGGTTACCCCTAAAGGTCAGCCGCGGACGGCCACCGCCCGGCCGTAAGGCGGCTCGGCAGCGACCGGCGAGTTGGTGGCCCGCGCGGCGAGCTTGCCGATCAGGCGGTCGGCATTCGCCGCCATGCCGTCGGGCGCCTGGATCACCTGCCGCTCCAGCGCCCAGCGATAGGACGAGACGGGCTGCTCCAGGCGTTGCTGCACCCACTGGACGATCAGCGGGTCCTCCTGCACAGGGCCGTGCTTCTACCAGGGGCTCTCGGTCACATCCTCTCGCGCTGAGCTACCCTCAATCGCATCATAGACGATCCGCGCAGTAGCGATATCCTCGACGGCGAGTCCCACCGACTTGAAGATGGTCGTCTCTGACCGCTGCAATTTCTTCGAGCCGGCAAAGAGCTCCCCTGCCTCTGCGAAGATAGCGGCTTTAGACAGAATTACGTCGCCGGATTCCTTGAGGGCGGCTTCGCGGGAATCCACAACCAGCGTATTATGCATGGCTGCATCGTCGAGTTCTCGCCAGGTTGGCCGCGGAGAACCGACCGCGTTCACGTGTGCACCTTGCTTCAGCCACTCGCCCTTCAAGAAGGGTTCTACAGCGTTTGTTGCGGTCACCAGGACATCTGCACCTCGCACAGCCGGTTCGAGGTCCATCGCTACTGCATTATGCAGTTCGGCAAAGCGACGCGCATGATCCATCGTCCGGCTCCATACTCTCACTTCTTCAAAATTACCTACGTGCCGTAGAGCGTGCAGATGCGCGTGCGCCTGCACTCCGCTTCCGAGCAGCGTCAGAACCTTACTGCCATCGGGAGCGAGATATTTTGTCACCGCTGCCGAGACAGCCGCTGTTCGCATTTCGGTAATGAGCCGCCCATCCAAAAACGCCAGTGGCTTCCCTGTTTCTGGTTCAAACAACATGATCACGGCCAGATGTGTCGGCACGTTCGTACCAGCGTTCTTCGGAAAGAAGCAGACTAACTTGGCGCCCATCCCAACTTCCGCCACGGCGGGCATGATGCCCAGGAAGCGTTTCCCTTCCTCGATCGTGAGCATGTTGCGCACTGGCTGAATGACGCGCCCGCCTGAAAAGGCTGACAGCGCCTCTTCCATTGCGGGTATGAGTTGTTCGTATTTCAAAACCCTGGCGATTGCTGCTTCGGTTAGGGTAAGCACCGTCGGAACCTCCCCTGGCTGATCCACTCAAGGCAAAAGGTATTCTCCGGATTCTATGGTTGATCCTAGCACCAAGCGAGTTAGGACAATGTCCGAATCAGCACATGAGCGAAGTGGCATATGCCTCGTCGAGGTCCGCTTAGCGAGGCACAGCGGACGAGATTTGCTCTCGTGAGTTCTTCGCATTCTGACCCGGAGCTGTCTTGCTTGGGTCGCAGCAGGACGGTTGCGCGATCCGCCAGAACCTCCCTACTTCTCCGCAAGTTTTATTGTGGAGACCGGCCAGTTGCCACACTGGCTTCGGATAGAAACTCGAAGGCCGTGGAGTTCATCAAGCCAAAGCCTGTCCACTGTTCCAGCCGTTCCGTTAGTCAGAGTTATCGCTTTGCCAACAAGCTCGGTTTGAGCCCTTTCGAACTCCACAAGGATCGCGCAGGCTCTCGTTTGAGCAGTTGGCATGGTGGACGCTGTTTGATTGGCTGAGGTTTGGCTAAAGAGGAGCAATCGTGAGGGATGGGCCACGTTGCATGCATTCATGTAAGCCCCGTCGCCCTGATTAGCCTTACGTCGCCGCACGCCACTTGTACGATCATACTTTCCTTGGGATGGACCTAGCCAAGAGTGAGCGAGTTCAGCCGCACCTGTAATAATTGGAAACGATGAGTTTCAATAGTTTCGGTTGTTGCACAGTAGCCGCGGGGGTATTGCGGATGTTGCGAGTTCGTACTGAACGACACGCAACAAGCCGCAGCATCTTTCGGATCAGCCGAGACGAACAATGCAGGAAAGCACTGCCTTCGGAAAGCGGTTCGGCGAGGCCTTGCGCTCAGAAGCGACCGCATTTGTTTCGCGCTCGCTTAAAAATGGTAACATCGCAGTCACCGAGCTCCGTTCCGACAATCCAGAGCACGGCATATCGGCGGAGCTTGCTCGTGAAGACGCCTATCTCGTTGGATATCACCTCGTCGATTATCCGATCCATGAATATTTTGAGGATGAACGCGCCACTCCAATGAAAGCGTTGAGAGCTGGACAGACGACCTTGTACGATCTAAAGCGTGACCCACGATTTAATATCAACAAGTCCATTCATTGCGTCCACTTTTACTTCCCGCGCACCGCTTTGAACGCCATCGCGGATCATGTCGAGGCACCGCGCATCAAAGAACTGCATTACCAACCGGGTGTTGGCGTGAATGACAATGTGATGCAGGCTTTGGTTTCTTCGCTCCTGCCAGCCTTTCAATCGCCTCAAGAGACCTGCCGCATTTTTGTCGAGCAAGTGACGACGGCAGTGGGCATTCACGTCGCCAAGACCTATGGCGGCATGCAATTGGTGGTCCGCCCGCAACGAGGCGGGCTGGCTCCGTGGCAGATCAAGCGAGCGGAAGAAAAGCTGGCGGCCAATCTTGACGCTAACTTATCATTGGCGGACCTTGCAGCCGATTGCGGAGTGTCGGTTAGTCATTTTGCCCGAGCATTCCGCCGGTCAATAGGGTTGTCGCCCCATCAATGGTTGTTGCGGCGCCGGATCGATGAAGCAAAGCGCCTGATGCGCGACCGAACTCTTTCGCTTTCGGAGGTGGGTTTGACCTGCGGTTTTGTTGATCAAAGTCATTTTACACGCGTCTTTACGCGCATGATCGGCAACAGTCCCGGCGCCTGGCGCCGGAGCCTCGACTGACAGACCCAGACCCAAGCGCGCGGCGTCACAAAGGAACTCCCTGGGGCCAATTCCACGTCGACGAGGTTCGAGTCGATCGCTTCCGTGCCCGTTGCTGGTAAAACTGTTCGCCAGCGGGGCACGTCAGTTATTGAGGCTGCGGCCGACCGAGCAATAGCAAGCCGTCGACTTCCGCTGTTGGCCCAGAGCGTCGATTTTGGCACGTCCGCTTTTCCGCCGTTTCTAAGAGTAAACAAGACATAGCTCGGACTGGCCACGACTTCCGTGTCCTGACCCGAAGCGGGAAGCCGCTAACTCTTATCCTTTCTCCGGGTCCACATCTCGGCTAACGTTTGCGCATGCTGCTCACGAGCCCGATAAGGCCTTACGATCCCAGGTGGCCGCAAGAATATGCAAACGAGGAGGCGCGCCTGCGGCCTATCTTCGGGCCAGCTTTGGTGGCGATCCATCACGTTGGGAGCACCGCCGTGCCCGAACTAGCTGCGAAAGGCGAAATCGACATACTTGCGGTGATCAATCTCACCGATGCGATCGAAGATTGGACCCGATCGTTTGAAGAGATGGGCTATCGACGCGGTGGCGATCTGTCCCAGGGCCATCATTTCTTCAAACGCGATGTTGCCGGTATCCGGACACACAAGCTTCATATCTGCCGGGAAGGTCACGCGCAAATCGCGAGAATGCTGCGATTTCGAGACCATTTGCGACAGCACCCAGCGGATCGGATGAGGTACCAAGAACTCAAGCTTAAGCTGGAACGTGAGAATACCAGCGGCATTCAACAGTATCTCGCCGCCAAAGAGCCGTTCATCCGCGCAATTCTCGCTGGCCTAAATTGAGCTGTGGTCGGCCGACTCGAAGCGAATTTCTGAGGCGCAAGCGCTCTCGAGCACGCCATGTCTCCTCGTGGCCTTCCGTGCCCCCCGGCGAGGTCTGCTATCGTGCCGCTATTGGCGGATCAGCACACATCAGGCGTGACCCGGGCCCCCTGATCACGGTGCACGACCTGCTCAGCCGCGCACGGCGACTGCGCGGCCGTAAGGCGGCTGGGCCGCGACCGGCGGATTGGCGGTCTGCGCAGCGAGCTCGCCGATCAGGCGGTCGGCGTCCGCCGCCATGCCGTCGGGCGCCTGGATCACCAGCCGCTCCAGCGCCCAGCGATAGGACGAGACGCGCTGCTCCAGGCATTGCTGCACCCACTGAACGATCAGCGAGTTCTCCTGCATGCGCGCGACCGCATCCGCCTTCTCTCTCGGCGACAGCTCGGAGACGCGCGCCATGCTGGCATCGCGCTTCTTGTCGAGATCGATGACGCGGATCGCACTGGCGAAGAACGGCTCGAACCGCGTGATGTCGTTGCGCACGTCCTCGATGAGCTGCGCATAGCGCGAGGAATGCGAGCGGTGTGGCTCGTCAATCAGGGTGCGGCCGTACATGGTGCGGTCGAACACCACCTTCTGCTGCCAGGGCGACGGCAACGCCTTGTAGTCGCCGAACACGCTCTTCCAGGCGGGACGCGACAGCGGCGGCTCGATCATGGGATAGGCGAGGTCGCGAAGCTGGCGCTCGTCGTCGGTGAGCTGGAATTGCGAAGCCCTGAGACCAAGGCTGCCCGTCACCTCAAGACCCAGCCAGCGGTGCATGTCGTCGCTGCGCATGTCCTCGCGGGTGCGACCGAAATCGCCGCCGCTACAGGCACCGAGCGTCGCGCCGGTCAGCGCGAGCAACAGGGCCGATGCGAAACACCGGATCTTGTGATGTGGGTTCGGCATTTGCACGAAGGCCGGACTTTTAGCGACGCCTGCGGCGGCGTCCCGGCGCGGTGCCCTCTGCCGGTCCACGACCGCCGCTGGTCTCGTCCGATTCACGCTCGATGCGGATCACGGGAAGGATCAACACCCTCCCCGTCTCTGCGAGCGGAGCGACATCCCCCGATGAGTCCAGCCGGCGACCGGCCGGAAATTCAATGATGGTCCCCATGTCAGCTCTCTTCTATTGCCGCGCGACCGAACGGTCCTCACAACATGGGTGCCATTAAGATCAGCACATGGTTAACGGGGTGTAAACGCGCCAGCCGGACCGTAACCTCACGGGTCAGACGCGCCGTCCCGTTGCGGCACGACAACAGCTGAAACCGCAGCACCGGCTTCACGCCTCGTTTTCCTTAACGAGCCTTTAAAACAACCCGCGATAGGCTGATGCAGACGATTTTCCCGAGTTGCGTACGCCTCATGACCAAGCCGCTATTTCCAGCATTCGACGGGCTCATTACCCTGTCCCGTCGCGAAGGCGTCGATATTCGACCCACGCTTTTGCGCGTGCTGACCGATCTTTACGTGCAGGCGAAGAGCCATAGCGGCGACGAGGAGCGGCAATTCGTCGAGCTCGCCTCGCGGCTGATCGAGCAGGTCGACGATGCGACGCGCGCCGCAGTGAAGGCTCGTCTTGCGATCTATCCTGCAACCCCTGCGCCGATCATGCAGAGGCTGGGGCTGCTGCCCGTGGATGAGGGCCGCCGGATTCCGCTGGCGCGCGAGATCCCCGCTCCGCCCGAAGCGGCCGCGCCGGCTCGCACGCCGACCGATGCGGAACTGCGCATGTCCGCGAACATGGCGATGCAGCCAAAGGATGCCGCCGAGATCCACGACATGTTCTTCCGTGCGACGGCCTCGGAGCGCGCGCTGATCCTGCACAATCTCGCCCAGACTCCCCTGAAGGCCGCGCCTCGCATTCCGACCGCCCGCGCCACGCGCGCGATCCAGACGCTGGAGTGGGCGGCCTATGCCGAGGACACCGAGAGTTTCACGCTGGAGCTCGGCGAGAGCCTGATCCTGCCCTCGCGCGTGGCCTCGCAGATCGTGGATGATGCCGGTGGGGAAGCGCTTGCGGTTGCCGCGCGCGCGCTCGACATGCCGAGTCCCAACTTCCAGCGCATCCTCCTGTTCTTCAAGCCGGAGATCGGAATGTCCGTGAACACCGTCTACCGGCTGTCGCGGCTCTATGACCGGCTCAGCGATCGCTCGGCGCTGGTGATGCTCGCCGCCTGGCGCGGCTCGACGCTCGCCTTGACGCGCGCAAAATATCAGTCGTCGCTCTACGACGGCGAACGCCAGCGCGCGCGTAGCGGCGCGAGCCAGCCGCGGCCTTTGGTGCAGCCCGGCGCGATCCCGCCGATGCGGACAGGCACCGGCGGGTCGGAGCGCTAGAGCATGGTCCGGAAAAGTGTGCAGCGGTTTTCCCTCGCGACAAACGCGGAACGCGTTTGCGCGGAGATCATGCTCAAACAACAACCTAAAGCGCGATGACGATTCATCCCAATCACATCGCGCTTTAGATCCTCAGGCGCGCGCCAACTCCAGAAAATGCCGCCCGGCGCGGTCCTCGGTCTCCACGATCCAGGCGTCGGGGTCGAAACGGATTTCCTTGGTGAGCCGCTCCTCGACCGCAGGCTCCGGCAAAGGCTGCGGCGCCATCGGCACGAAGAAGCGGTCGACCGGCCGGCCGTCGTCATAGACGGTCTGCGGCGCGGGCACGTACAGCATCGCGTTTCCGTCAAGCAGCGACACCTTGACGAAGACGGCCCCCGCCTCCTCGGCGCCGCGCCGGCGCACCGCGCCGAACACGCCTTCAGTCTGGCAGCGGCGCAAGTAGGCCGCCACCCATATGTTCGATTTCAATCGCATGGACAAGACGATAGGCCAGCCGCGGAGACCACACCAGTGTCCGCGCCAAGCAATGGCGATTATTCGACTGGATGTCCGATCACGGCCGCAAGCTCACGCAACAGGCGGTCGGAGACCTGACCGGTCACCGGCATCTTGTGCTCGCGCTCGAACTTCTGGATCGCGGCCTGGGTTTCGCCGGAAATCGACCCGGTCACCTTCAATTGCCCGTACCCATATTCGGAGAGCGCGCGCTGCACGGCGGCGACGCGACGCATGGCGGGGCTTTGCTGCGCCGGGATCGGCGCCGGCGGGCGCGCGACAACGACCGACTGCGACGGAGGCGTTGTCGCCGTGGCCTTGACGAGATTGGTCAGGGGATCGGCGAATCTGGAGGTCGAGGCCGTTGCCTCGGCAGCCTTCTCGGGCACCGGCAGCTTCTCCGCCGCCTTGGGCTCAGCGATGCGGAACTCCATCGGCTTCGGCTCGAGCGGCAGTGAATCGGCCCCGAGCGGGCGCGGCCGCGGCAGCGGGCTCGACAACGCAGCGGCCGATGGCGCCGGCAGATTGATCACGGTGCCGAACATCGGCGCCGGATGGCGGCCGGTTTGCAGGAACAGCGCGTTGGCGACGATGGCGCTGACCGCGGCGAAGGCAACGAGACCGGCGAGGGTATCCTTGGGGCTGTGCAGCAGGATCCGCATCGCGAGATTGCGCTCGGTCTCGACGTCGACGACCGCCGCCTTGGCGCCACGGCGGCGCGGAGCATCCCCATCCCTTGCAGATTTTCTAGGCACTTTTCTTCACCAAAGCCGGTTGGTCCTGAACATCATGGCGCGGCGGCGGCATCAGCGTCGCGATCTTGCTTTCGCTCAGCCGTCCTTGTGGCGGCGTGCAGACGAGTGGCAGCTTGATGGTGACCGCCGTCCCCTCGCCGAACTTGCTTTGTATCGTCAACTCGCCGAGATGCAAGGCGACGAGGCTCTTCACGATCGACAATCCGAGACCCGTGCCCTCGTGACGACGCTGATAGGTCTTGCCGGCCTGGAAGAACGGCGCGCCAATCCGTTTCAGGTCGTCGGGCGCGATGCCGACGCCGGTGTCGCTGATGCGAAGGAACAGGTGCGATGGCGAAACCGTGGCGGCGACGGTGACCTGCCCTCCACGCTCGGTGAACTTGATTGCGTTCGAGACGAGGTTGAGCACGATCTGCTTGAAGGCGCGCGGATCGCCGGTCATCACCGGCAAATCCTGCGGCGCATCGGTGATGAGATCGATGCCGTTCTCGCGCGCCTTCAGCGCGAGCAGATTGCAGCAATGCAACAGCGCGGCGCGCGGCCCGAACGGTTCCGGCGAAATCTCGAACTTGCCGGATTCCATCTTCGACATGTCGAGGATGCCGTTGACGACCGACAGCAGGTGCTGACCGGAAGCGTTGATGAGCTCTGCGTATTCCTTGCGCTGGGCCACACCGAGCATCAGGGTCTGCTCCTGCGCGATCATCTCGGAGAAGCCGATGATGGCGTTGAGCGGCGTGCGCAACTCGTGGCTCATGGTGGCGAGGAAGCGTGTCTTGGCAGCATCGGCCGCTTCCGCGGCGCTGCGGGCCTGATCGAGCGCCTGCTCCTGCATCTTGCGATCGGTGATGTCGCGCATCACGGCGACGACCTCGGGCTCGCGCGTCAGGTCGCGGCCCAAATCCCGGTCAACCAAATCCTTGTCAACCAGGTCCTGGTCGAGCGGCCGGCAGCGCATCTCGACCCAGATGAAATCGACCTGGCCGCGCTCACTGCCGCCGATCTCCCGCCGCAGCCGGAACTCGACGCTGCGCACGTCGCCGCGCGCGGCGTCCGACAGCGCGGTGAGATAGGCCGGACGGTCGGCGACGTGAACGCGGTCGAACAGGCCGTGACCAGTGAGCTGGGCGACCGGCAGGCCGAGCATGGCCTCGACAGCCGGCGAGATGAACTGGACTGCGCCGTTGCGCCGATGGCGCGAGATGACGTCGCTCATGTTGCGCGCCAGCAGGCGATAGCGCTCCTCTTCGCGCGACAACAGCGCAACGCTGGTGCGCGCCAGCGATTCAGCGCCGAAAGCAAGACCCGTCGCATAAAGCGTCGCGGACGCAACGCCGAACGCGGTGAACATGCCGCGTTCGGCCGCATTGGCCTGGTCGAGCGGCAACCAGTCGAGATGACCGAACAGGATCAGGAGCGCCACGCAGGACAGCGCCAGCACCGAAGCAAAGGCCGCGACACGGCGCGAGGCCGACAGCGCAGCCTCCAAGGGAACGACGACCAGCCAGACTGCGGCAAACGATTCGATGCCGCCCGTGGTCACCGCCACGGCCATGATCAGCCCGGCGAGCGCCAGCGACGACAGCACATGGGCACCTTCATAGCGGCCGGTGCGCGAAAGGAACCACGACAGAAGAATCGGCGCGATCAGCCAGGCGAAGGCCGCGACCTCGATCGCGCTGGGTGCGCCGCGCATGGCAAGATAAATCGGGAATGCGGCAAAGGCGGCGAGACTGCCGAGGAGCCTGGGGGCCATGAAAGCCCGATGGCGTGCCCGCGTCAGCGCGTCATAACGCGCCGAGGGATGTAGCAGCGCATCGAGACAATCGCGGATGATACTCAAAACTGTCACGGGTCTCGCGCTTCGGCTCATGCATCGAAAAGACGCGCCGGAACGCCTCCTTGTCGTTGAGCCACCGTGTCAGAGTGACATTAAACGAACGCTAAGGCGGTGGCGCATGCGGCAGAACACCGTGTGATTGCGAGGAATTTTACGCGATTTGACGGTTTCATTCGCGCGGATGGTGAACGCGGGGTTTCCGCATCCTCCGCCTTATGGTTTCGAATTGGTGCAAGGGCGCCAACCGGCGATCGCGAGCCTGCATCAATCGAAAATTTACGAGGCTTTCGATTCGTTCAAATCCCACACATATTTTCGCCGAATTAAGCTCAACGCAATCACTTGCGATTTATCGAGAGTTGCTAGGTCGAAGGCCCGCGGGGGTGCCGCCGGCTGGATCTAACACACAGGTCGCAAGATGCGCTTTCTGCTCCGCATCACATTCTGGCTCGGGCTGGTGCTGGTACTCCTGCCGCGAGACAAGACTCTCGAATCGGAGAAGCTGCCGCAGGTCGGCGCCGCCGAGGCAGTCTCGGCTGCGACCGCGGCCGTCTCCGACATGAGCCAGTTCTGCAAGCGGCAGCCGGCGGCCTGCGAAGTCGGCGGACAGGCCGCGACCATCATCGGCCAGCGGGCGCAGGACGGAGCGCGCAAGCTCTACCAGATCATCAATGACAAGAAGGAGCAGATCACCAACGGCAAGAATGACAACAAGAATGACAAGAAGGCGCCGGACCACACCGGCTCGATCGGCAGCATGGCTGAAGCCGATCTCGACCCCACTCCGGCACAGCGCGACACCCTGACCCAGGACGACCTGGCGCTCGAATGGCGCGGGCCGGAAACGGCGAATTAGCGCCCAAACCCTATCGATTTCGCGTCCTTGCGTCCCTATATTGGCCGTGAGATCACACGCGGGCCATCATGACGACGATCGACGAAATCAGGGATAATTTCGAGATTCTGGACGAGTGGGACGACCGCTACCGGTACGTCATCGAGCTCGGCCGCTCCCTGGAACCGATGCCGGAGGCGGAACACTCCGCCGACAACAAGGTGCAGGGCTGCGTCAGCCAGGTCTGGCTGTCCAAGCGGATCGATCGCGGGAATGGCACGCCGGTCCTGAAGTATCGCGGCGATAGCGACGCCCATATCGTGCGCGGGCTGGTCGCGATCCTGCTTTCGCTCTATTCCAACCGCACGCCGCAGGAAATTCTTTCCACCGACGCGCTCGCGGTGTTCGACGAGTTCGGCTTTCGAGACCATCTGACGCCACAGCGCTCCAACGGCCTGCGCTCGATGGTGGAACGCATCCGCACCGATGCGCGCGAGGCGCTCGCGGAAGCCTCGTGACGGAACGCTATTTGCGCTTTCTCTGCTGCTGCCCCAACCCCATCTTCTTCGCCAATTGCGAGCGCGCCACCGCATAGTTCGGCGCGACCATGGGATAGTCGGCCGGCAGACCCCATTTCTCGCGATATTGCTCGGGCGTCATGCTGTACTGGGTGCGCAGATGGCGCTTCAGCGACTTGAAGCGCTTGCCGTCCTCGAGGCACACGAGATAGTCCGGCGCGATCGACTTCTTCAGCGATACCGCGGGCTTTGCCGGCTCGAGCGGCGCCTCGTTCCGCCCCGAAGAGACCCGCACCAGCGCGCCATGCACCTGGCTGATCAGGTTCGGAATCTCTGCCGCCGGCGTCGGATTGTTACTGACATACGCCGAGACGATGTTCGCCGTCAGCTCGATGAAGTTTTTACCCGCAGCTTCTGACACGGATGGACCTCAGGACCGCTGGTCGAGATGCGTGCGCAGCTCGTCGATCGAGGCGAAGCGCATCATGCCTTCAGGCATCTGCGCCTCGATCGAGCCGTCGGAATAGAGCGAATAAGCCATCCCGTCGACCACGCCCGATTTGAGCACGGTGACGGCCGGCTGCTCGGCCGGTGGCGCCGGACGCGGCTCAGGTGCCGGCGGCGGCGCAGCTTCCGAAAAGGTCGAGGTTGCACGCGGCGGTCGGCGCGGCGGCGTTGCCTCTGGCGGCCGCATCCGTTCGGGCTTCGGCCAGGCATCGTCGAAGCTTGCCGGCGGCGGTTCGGCAGGCTCGGGTGTCGGATGCTCCTCACCCGGTGCGGCCTCGGAGGCCTTGGCCTGCGCGCGCTCGCGCTCCTTGCGCGAGGTCGAAGCGAACAAGAGATTGCGCCGGCGCGGTGCTTCAGGCGCTTCCGGCACCGGCGGCACTTCGGCGCGCGTACGCGCCGCTGCTTCATCCAGCCAAGGGGGCGGCGCAGCCGGAGACACCGGCATCGGCGGCTCGACCTTACCGGCCTCGGCAGGAACCGCTTCCGGCCCAGGCACGCCCGCCGTCGCAAGGCCGGGCGGCAGCACCGGCCTGACCCGAACCTCGGACAGTGCTGTCGTTGCGGCGAGCCTGCGGGAGATGCCCTTCAGCTCCTGGACGACGGCGTACAGGGCCATCAGTAACATCCCGGAGCAGACGCCGATGGTCCCGCTGAGTATGAGGGTACTACCGAGACTGAATTCCTTGAGCGAGATGCCCCAAAGGACCGTGAGGAGACCCGCCACAAAGGCGAAAATCCCCGCGATCAGCATTGCCAGCGTCATCGAATTCACCCCCGGCCGCGCATGAGCGCGCGACACCACCTACGCCACGATACCGTCATACCGCACGCCTCGCCAACGGCCAATTGCCATAGCCGTTCCTTAAAATAGCGAAATCAGAGACTTATTCACATTCCCTTCAGCAATACTTCGCTAGCTCTAGCAAAGCTCCAGGAATTCGAAATTGCTGCGTTGCATCAGGAATTTAGCCATAATGCGCAATTACTTGGAAATGGAACTGCGCTATAGGGTTCCCGGGAAAAAGGGCCATGCGCGCCGGCACGGCCGAGAGGGGATTCCGGGTCACCGACTGCCATGACATCCATCACCACTTCGGCGATCGATACGCCTCTGGGGCGCTCGATTGAGCGGACTTGCGATGACCTTGCCATGCTGGTGCTGGCGGCAGTCGCGGTTATCGCGGGGCTGACCTTCCGCGACTACGGGCTTGGCTGGGACGACTATACCCACGCCGAATATGCCGACCTCTTGCTGCGCATGTTCGGGTCGGGCTTCAAGGACACCGCGGCGCTCTCCTTCGCCAATCTCTACATGTATGGCGGCGGCTTCGACATGGTCGCGGCGCTTCTGCACAAGGTCATGCCGCTCGAGTTGTTCGAGACGCGCCGTCTCGTCGGCGCCGTCGTCGGCGTGATCGGGCTTGCGGTGACCTGGCGGCTCGCTCGCCGCGTCGGCGGACCGCTCGCCGGCCTTGCAGCACTCCTGTTGCTCGCGCTCTGCCCGATCTTCTACGGGCACATGTTCATGAACCCGAAGGATGCGCCGTTCGCGGTGGCGATGATTATCCTGATGCTCGGCCTGGTACGACTGGCCGAGGAATATCCGCAGCCCTCGCCGCGCACCATTCTGATCGTCGGCCTCGGCGCCGGCCTCTCGATCGGCACGCGCATTCTCGGAGGCCTTTCGCTCGTCTATGCGATGATCGGTTTCACGCCGCTGTTTCTGGAAGAGCTGCGCGTCGAAGGCCCCCGCGAAGCGATCCGCCGCTTCGCCCATGTCGTCTACGTGCTGCTGCCCGGCCTGGTGCTCGGCTATCTGATCATGGGCCTGATCTGGCCGTGGTCGATCATGGAGCCCGGCAATCCGTTCCAGGCGCTGACCTACTTCTCGCATTTCTTCGAGAAGCCCTGGAAGGAGATGTTCGACGGCGCGCTGGTGTCCGTGCCCGACATGCCCTGGTCCTATCTGCCGACGTTGTTCGCGCTGCAACTGCCCGAAGTGATGCTCGTGCTGATGATCGGCGCCGTCACCGGCACCATGACCATCCTGCCACGCCGCGAGGTTCCGGCCCGACGCAAGACCATCCTGTTGATGCTGACGCTCGCAGCCACGCTGCCGCTCGTGATCGCGATGGTAAAGCGGCCGGCGCTCTACAACGGCATCCGCCACTTCGTCTTCGTCATTCCGCCAATGGCCGTCCTGGGCGGCGTCGCCCTTGCCTGGGCCATGGAGCGTCTGCGGACCAACCACCGCGCCTGGCAGCCCGTCGTGCTCGCTACCTTCTGCTTCGGCCTCGCGCTGCCGCTCGCCGAGATGATCCGGCTGCATCCTTATCAATACACGCACTTCAACCACATCGCCGGCACCGTGCGCGCCGCCGACGACCGCTTCATGCTGGACTATTGGGGCCTTGCCCTGAAGCAGGCCTCCGACGAGTTGCGCGAGCAGCTCATCGAGCGCCAGGAAATCCCGCCGCGCAATCGCAAATGGAAGGTCGCGGTGTGCGGCCCGCAGCGGCCGGCGCAAGTGGCGCTCGGTCCCGACTTCACCATCGGCTGGGATTCCAACGCTGCAGACTTCGCCATGACGCTCGGCGAGTTCTACTGCAAGGGCCTCACCGCGCCGGTCATGGTCGAGATCAAGCGCGACGACGTGGTCTTCGCCCGCGTCTACGACATCCGCGGCCGCAGCATTTCAAGCCTGCTGTCGATCCCGGCGCCTTGATATTTCTTTCCTGACCTGAGCCCGGACGGAGCGAAGCGAAATCCGGGATTGGCGACTCCCCGCATTGCGCTTCCGCCTTCGCTCTTCGAGCTACGGCGGACAAGTCGCTCCATGCGGGTTACGCTTGACTGCTGCGCATCGCGCGCCTTGCTGCGACTTCCTCGCAGGACTAGGCTCCCGCCCCGCAACAACGAGGTTCGGAGATTTTGCCATGTCGCCAGCGGAAGCGCGCCTGAAGGACGTGCCGTCGAACATGACGGAGGCCGAGTGGCAACAGCGGGTCAATCTCGCCGCCTGCTATCGCCTCGTCGCCCTCTACGGTTGGGACGACCTGGTCGACACCCACATCTCCGCCCGCGTGCCTGGCCCCGAGCATCACTTCCTCATCAACCCCTACGGGCTGATGTTCGACGAGATCACCGCATCGAGCCTGGTCAAGGTCGACCTGCACGGTAACCAGCTTACCGAGAGCGACTACAGCATCAACCCCGCCGGCTTCACCATCCATTCGGCGATCCACGAGGTGCGCGAGGACGCGATCTGCGTGCTGCATCTCCACACGCTCGACGGCACCGCGGTGTCGAGCAGCGCGGAAGGATTGTTGCCGCTGAACCAGACCGCGCAGCTCGTCACGCACGATCTCGCCTATCACGACTATGAAGGCATCGCGCTGGATCACGAGGAACGGCCGCGGCTCCAGAAGGACCTCGGCGACCACAACCACATGCTACTGCGCAATCACGGCACGCTGACCGTCGGCCGCTCGGTCGCCTCCGCGTTCGAGCGCATGTATCACCTCGAGCGCGCCTGCTCGATGCAGGTGCGCACCCGTGCGCTCGGCACGCCGGTCTACCCGGTCGAGGAGATCGCGATCGAGAAGAACACCGAGCTCTTGTCGAACCGCGATCGCGCCGAGCTCCGCGCCACCAACCTGGTGTGGCCGCCTCTGCTGCGCAAGCTCGACCGCGTCAATCCGGGCTACCGGACTTGAGATTTGCGAGGATTCGTGTAGGATCTTCTGCGAACGACCTCTGCACGTTTTGGAATGAAACGCCGCCCAATTCCGGGCGGCGTTTTTATTTTGGTACGCCTTCGTAGGGTGGGCAAAGCGAAGCGTGCCCACCTCTTCTGTCGCAAATTCTGGAGGGATGGTGGGCACGACGCAAATGCGCCTTTGCCCACCCTACGCAGCGCTACTCACCCCGCAGCTACTTCACCTCCGCCAGCGCGGCGAGGATGCGGGCCCAGGAGCGGATGCCCTTCTGGAAGCTCTGCAGATCGTACTTCTCGTTCGGCGAATGGATGTTGTCGTCGTCCAGGCCGAAGCCGACGAGCAGCGAGTCCAGCCCAAGCGTGCGCTTGAAATCGGCGACGATCGGGATCGAGGCGCCCGAGCCCATCAGCACGGTCTCCTTGCCCCATTCGTCCGTCAGCGCCTTCTTGGCGGCGGCGAGCGGCTTCATGTTCCAGTCGAGCGCGATCGCGGGGGCCGCCGAATGGTCGCCGAACTCGACCTTGCAGTCGTCCGGAATGCGCGCCGACACATAGTCACGGAAGGCCTTGCGGATCCTCGCGGGATCCTGCCCTTCGACCAGTCGGAACGAGACTTTTGCGGATGCATGTGACGGGATCACCGTCTTGGAACCTTCGCCAATGTAGCCGCCCCAGATGCCGTTGACGTCACAGGTCGGGCGCGAGGAGGCCTGCTCGATCAGCAGCCGTCCCTTTTCGCCAGCCGGGATCGACAGACCAATCGGCTTGAGGAACGTCTCTGGCGTCAGATTGAGCTTCTTCCACTGCTCCAGGATATCGGCGGGCAGGTCCTTCACCCCGTCATAGAAACCGGGAATCGTGATGTGACCGTCATCGTCGAACAGCCCGCCGAGGATTTTGGTGAGCACGCGGATCGGGTTCATCGCCGCGCCGCCGAACACGCCGGAATGCAGATCGCGGTTGGCGGCGGTGATCTTGACCTCTTCATAGAGCAGGCCGCGCAGTGACGTCGTGATCGCCGGCGTGTTGCGATCCCACATGCCAGTGTCGCAGACCAGCACATAGTCGGCTTTGAACTCGTCCTTGTTGGCTTCGATGAACGGCACGAAGTTCTTCGAGCCCACCTCCTCCTCGCCTTCGATGAGGAAGGTGACGTCAATCGGCAGCGAGCCCGTCACCGCCTTCCAGGCGCGGCAGGCCTCGACGAAGGTCATCACCTGCCCCTTGTCGTCCTCGGCGCCGCGCGCGACGATGATCTTGCGGCCGTCGGCATGATCGGTGACAACGGGCTCGAATGGCGGGCGGTGCCAGAGATCCAGCGGATCGACCGGCTGCACGTCGTAGTGTCCATAGAACAGCACGTGCGGACGTCCGCTCGCCTTGCTCTTGCCGACGACGGCGGGATGGCCCGCGGTCGGCCTGACTTCGGTTGCAACGCCGAGGCTTGCGATATCCTTGGCGAGATGCTCGGCCGCCGCCTTGCAATCATTGGCAAAGGCCGGATCGGCCGAGATCGACTTGATGCGCAGCAGCGCGAACAGGCGCGTCAGGCTGTTGTCGAAATCCTTGTCGATGTGATCGAGCACGGGCTGGAGCTGTGCATTGGACATTGTTCTCGTTCCTGACTTGCGATGACTCAAGGCGCTGCTGCTTTTAGCTCCGCCGCAGCTTTCGAGCCAGACGCATCTGGCGGATGCCTGATGTGCCAGACCAGCGCGCCCGCAAGAACGGCGGTAGCGGCGAGGTTGTTACCCCAGGCCTGCAAAACCAGGGGAAACGGCGGCAGCGACAGCAGCATGAGGATGCCTGCCGCCGCCAGCGCGAGCCAGGTTCCCAGCCGCACGCGGAGGCGTTCGTCGAAGGCGGCGCGATGCATCAGCACCGTTATCGGGAAGAACAGCCACATGAAGTAATATTGTCGCGCCAGGGGCGAGGCCACCGTCATCAGGCAGAACAGGATGCCGAGCTCCTCGGCGTCCGACCGTTCGGTTCGCCGCCGCTGCGCAGGCATCACAGCGAGGAAGCCGAGCCCGAGCGCCGCCGACACCGCGAGCACGATCCAGTTCGCAGTTTGGTATTCGACGTCGATCACATTCATCGTGCGTGGCGGCTTGCTTGGATCGTCCTGATTCCAGTTGACCGGCCGCACCAGCCGGTGCGTCACCGCAATGATCGACTGGTTGACCCACGACCAGTTCTGCTCGTCGCGCTTGCCAAATCCCTTTTCCGAGCTCGAGCCGACCATAGCCTGGTACCAGGTCTTGAGCTCGTTGACGTTGTGGTCGAAGCCGCGGATCGGCGCCGGCACCACGAAGAGAAGGATGCCGGTGCAAGCGATCGTGCTCGCGACGGCCGCCCACTGCCGGCGCCAAACCAGATAAGGCAGCACCGCAACCGGAAAAACCTTGATGGCGGTGGCGAGCGCGAACATGAAGCCGGCGAGCCAGGACCGCTGGTGCTGGAGGCTCCAGAAGCCGTAGAGCATCATCGCCAGCAGAAGCAGGTTCGGCTGGCCGAGGTCGAACATGTCGAACACGAAGGTGATGGTGACGAAGGCGGGCAGCGCCTCCAGCCAGCGACCGGGCGTGTGTCCGGAGCCGGTCATGGCATTCGAGAGAATTCCTGTGTACCACCACGCTACCGCGTTCAGGATCGACAGCACGACATAGAGTGGGATCTTGCCGAACCAGCTCGGGATCGCGAGCAGGATCGCCGGCAGCGGTGGGTAGATATAAGCAAACATCTGTGTGACGTCAGGATAGAGCGCCCCACCCTGTAGTACCTGCTCGCCCGCCCAGTACCAAAGCGCATAATCCTTGGTCTTGCCGTGACCGAATATTTCGGGAACGAGCACGTCGGCGGTCAAGAGGACGCAGCAGAAGAGGAAGAGCAAATCGAGCGGGGCGCGCAACGACGGAGACCTGAGCGCGCCGGGTTTGGTGGGGGAATGGGTGGCGGTCACAATGCCTTCAATCTGAAGCCAAACAAAAACGTTCGATAGATGTGGATGAAAACTCCAGCTGCAAGTAGGCTCCCTCCTCTCCCCGCAAACTGGGCGAGGAGAGCTACGGCTACACAGAAAACCGTTTCGACAAAAGTCCCTGCCTACCGACGCAGCAATCCGCCCAGCGCGCCGCGCACCAAAGCGCGGCCGACCGAGCCGCCGAGCTGGCCGCCGACAGACTTGCCGAGATCGGCGACGACGCCGCCGACCACCTGATTTGTGACCGAGCGCGTCACGTCGCGCACGACGCGCTGGCCGGTGGTGAGCCGGCTGCGCCCTGTATTGGTGCCGAAGATGGTGCCGACGATCGAGCCGATCTGGCCGAGGATGCCGCCTCCACCGCCGTTCGCAGAACCGTCCGCGGTCGCCGCGGTGCCGGCAATGCGCTTTTGCAGGATCTCATAGGCGGATTCGGAATCGATCGCGGTGTCGTATTTGCCCTTCACCGGGCTTGCATCCATGATCGCCTTGCGCTCCTCCGGCGTGATCGGCCCGATCCGCGCCGAGGGCGGACGGATCATCACGCGCTCGACCATCGACGGCGTGCCATTGCCTTCGAGGAAGGAGACTAGCGCCTCGCCCTTGCCAAGCTCCATGATCACCTTGGCGGTGTCGAGTTTCGGATTGGGCCGGAAGGTCTGCGCGGCGGCCGCGACCGCCTTCTGGTCGCGCGGGGTGAAGGCGCGCAGCGCGTGCTGCACGCGGTTGCCGAGCTGCCCCAGCACCCGATCGGGCACGTCGATCGGGTTTTGCGTGACGAAATAGACGCCGACGCCCTTGGAGCGGATCAGGCGAACCACCTGCTCAATCTTGTCCATCAGCGCCTTGGGCGCATCGTTGAACAGAAGGTGCGCCTCGTCGAAGAAGAACACCAGCTTTGGCTTGGGCAGATCGCCCGCCTCGGGCAGCTCCTCGAACAGCTCCGACAGCATCCACAGCAGGAATGTCGCGTAAAGCCGCGGGCTTTGGAGCAGCTTGTCGGCGACCAGGATGTTGATCATGCCGCGGCCGTCGCGATCGGTCTTCATGAAGTCCTTCAGCGTCAGTGCCGGCTCGCCGAAGAATTTCGCGCCGCCCTGGTTCTCCAACACCAGGAGCTGGCGCTGGATGGTCCCGACGGTTGCCTTGGTGACGTTGCCGAAACCTTGGGCAGCTTTGCGGATTGGCGCCAGCGGATCTTCTCCGGCATCCGGCCCCTTCTTGCTGGTGTCGGGCACGATGGCGTCGAGCAGCGCCCGCAGGTCCTTCATGTCGATCAAGGTCAGGCCGTTGTCGTCGGCGACGCGGAAGGCGACGTTGAGGACGCCCTCCTGCACGTCATTGAGGTCCAGCATGCGAGCCAAGAGAAGCGGGCCCATCTCGGTGACGGTTGCACGCACGGGATGACCTTGCTCGCCGAACACGTCCCAGAACACCGTCGAGAACTGGTCGGGCTGGAACGTCAGCCCCATGTCAGCGGCGCGCTTGACGATGAAATCCTTGGCCTCTCCCACCTCGGAGATGCCCGAAAGGTCGCCTTTGATATCGGCGGCGAAGACCGGGACACCTGCACGCGCAAATCCTTCCGCCATCACTTGCAACGACACCGTCTTGCCGGTTCCGGTTGCACCGGTGACGAGGCCGTGGCGATTGGCCAGCGCAAGCGTCAGCCAGGCAGTCTCGTCTCCCTTGCCGACGAAGATCTTGTCGCTGGTATCGCCGGGCTCGATGTCTTGTGTCGCCATTACTGTTTGCCTTGGTAGGGAATGCGAACTTTTGGTTCCGTAGCTTAACGTAAGTTAGGTGCCGATTGAACGGGTCAACACATCTCGTGAGGCGCGCATATGCGACATCGTGAGAGATAAGGTGTGTGTGTCTCTTCGCCAAAAGTCGAAACGATACGTTCGCACCGCGGCAATTTTTCGTGGATTCCATCATTTGCTCTTGCATGGCTGCAACACTCCCCGCGCGATTCGTCGCCGCGCGTGCGTTCGTCGCTTGTAATTCTTAACGCGCCGGCTCAAGATCATTTTGAGAAGCAAGACTCCGGACTTGAACCGGCTGGGGGGCAGGCAAGATGGACGAGCTGATCGGGCGGCTGGCGACAAACGCCGGCATCGATAGTGCTGTCGCTGAAAAAACCATCGGCATTGTCCTGGGCTTCCTGCGCAATGAAGGTCCTTCCGACGGCGTCCAGGCTCTGATCGACCACATTCCCGGTGCCGAAGCCGCGATTGCCGCGTCGCAAAGCGGCGGCGGCCTGTCACGCCTGATGGGCGGCGGCCTGATGGCCGTCGGTACCCGGCTGATGGGCCTTGGGCTTGGCATGTCCGACATTCAAATGATCGCTCGTGAACTTTTTCGCTTCGGTCGAGACAAAATCGGAGCGGATGAGATGGGCAAGATCATTGCGGGGACGCCGGGCCTCGGCCAGTTCGCCTGAGGCTTTCGCACTTCATATCGAGTACCATGACATATCCCATCTCCGAGATTGACGGCCTATCGGCCTTCGCCGCCAGCAAGCTGAAGGCGCAGGGCATTCGCACCACCGTCGCGCTGCTCGAAGCCGCCAGCACCTTGAAGGGCCGCAAGGCACTCTCCGCCAGGACCGGCATCAGCGAGCAGCAGCTCCTGGAATGGGCCAACGTCTCCGACTACATGCGCATTCCCGGCATGGGCAAGGCCAAGGTCAACCTCGTCCGCGCCGCCGGCGTCACCACCGTCCGCGAGCTCGCCTATCGCAACCCGTCGCGGCTGGCGCAGAACATGCGCGCGGTGAACGAGAAGCGGAAATTGGTTCGCGTGCTGCCGTCGGAAAAGTCCGTCGGCGACCTCATCGCCAAGGCCCGCAAGCTGCCGCCAAAGATTTCGTATTAGGCGCTCAGCTCCGCCGCAGCTACACACGGTTGTCATGCCCTGGCTTGACCGGGGCATCTAGTATTCCAGAGACATCGAGATTCATCACAGCCGCCGCGGCGTACTGGATCGCCCGATCGAGTCGGGCGATGACATTGAGAGTGTGGCGGCATCCGGGACAGGACGCCCGCGCTCCCCTTCCCGTCTTGACTCGTCGGCCCCGACCGCGCAAAGCGACCGCATGAGCGCCTTGCCCTCGCACCCTGCCCCGTCCACGGCCGCATGGCTGCGAACGCTGCTGGCCAGGCCGGTCCCGGCCGTGATGGGCGTGCTCAACGTCACCCCGGATTCCTTCTCTGACGGCGGGCAATTCATCGCACCCGACGAGGCCCTGGCGCGGGCGCGCACCATGATCGCCGATGGCGCCGACATCATCGACATCGGCGCCGAATCCACCCGACCCTACAAGGGCGCCCAGCCGGTTACGGCGGAGGAGGAACTACAGCGGCTGACGCCGGTACTGGCGGAAGTGGTCGCACTCGGTGTGCCGGTCTCGATCGACAGCATGAAGTCGGAGGTCGTGGCTTTCGCACTCGACCAGGGTGTCGCGATCGCCAACGACGTCTGGGGCCTGCAGCGCGATGCCGGCATGGCGGCGGTAGTAGCGACGAAAAAAGTCCCTGTCATCGTGATGCACAACCGCGATAGTGTCGACCCCGCCATCGACATCATGCAGGACATGATCGCGTTCTTCCAGCGCTCACTCGCCATCGCGGCGAAGGCAGGCATCGCCGAGCACCACATCGTGCTCGACCCCGGCATAGGCTTCGGCAAGACGCCGGAGCAGAGCATGACGGCGCTGGCGCGCCTCAACGAGCTCAGCGTCCTCGGCCTGCCGGTGCTGGTCGGCGCCTCGCGCAAGCGCTTCATCGCATCCGTATCGCCGTCGGAGCCACAGCAGCGGCTCGGCGGTTCGATCGCTGCCCATCTCATCGCCGCGCAGCGCGGCGCACGGATCATCCGCACCCATGACGTCGCCGAGACCCTGCAAGCCCTGCGGGTCGCCACCGCCATCGAGAGCAAGCAATGACCGATACGATCTTCGTCACCGGCCTCGTGATCCATGCCCGCCACGGCGTGATGGAGCATGAGACCGAGGTCGGCCAGCGCTTCGTCATCGACCTCGAGCTCTACGCCGATCTCCAGGAATCCTCGCGCACCGACCGGCTCGCCGACACCGTCTCCTATGCCGACGTGGTCGCGACCACGACGGCTGCGTTCAAGAACACCAACTACAAGCTTTTGGAGCGCGCGGCCGGCGCGGTCGCCGATGCCATCCTGTCGCACTTTTCGCGCATCCGTGCGGTGAAGGTCACCGTGCACAAGCCGCATGCGCCGATCGCCGCCATCTTCGATGACGTCGGCGTGGTGCTGACGCGCTCGCGGCACCCAAACCATGGCTAGCGCGATCATCGCGCTCGGCGGCAATGTCGGCGACGTCCGCGAGACGTTCAAGGACGCGATCTCGGATATCTGCGGCACGGCGCCCGGAAGGCTGATCGCGCGCTCGTCCGACTACTCCACCCCGCCCTGGGGCGACGAGGCCCAGGCCTCTTTCATCAACGCCTGCATCGAGATCGAGACGAGCCTCGATCCGCATGAGCTATTGTCTGTGCTGCAAAGGGTCGAGCAGAGCTTTGGCCGCACGCGAGCCAAGGAGCGGCGCTGGGGACCGCGCACGCTCGATCTCGACCTGATCGCTTATGACGACGTGTCCTTGCAAACGCCGGAGCTGACGCTGCCGCACCCGCGCCTGTTCGAGCGCGCCTTCGTGCTGGTGCCGCTCGCCGAAATCGCAGCCGACCGCGTGATCGGCGGCATCCGCGTGCGCGACGGCCTCGCCAGCGTCTCAACACAAGGAATCGAGCGGCTTTCGGATACCGGTTAACCAAAAACAACCGTTTGCAGGGGCTGCCGGCCGTGGCAATTTCGCCCCCAACGACGCGAACGAACATGTCCGGGAGTTTCCTGCCGAATGACCGCCGTGACTGACGATCTGCTGCTGGCCGCGGACTTCCCCAAGGCGAGTTACGAGGATTGGCGCAAGCTGGTCGATGGCGTGCTGAAGGGCGCGCCGTTCGAAAAGCTCGTCGGAAAGACTTACGACGGGCTGAAGATCGATCCCCTCTATCCGCGCGCCAGGGATGTCGCGCCCATGGCGGGTCGGCCTGCGGCCGCGCCCTGGCAGGTGATGCAGCGGATCGACCATCCCAATGCGGTCCTCGCGAATGCGCAGGCGCTCACCGATCTGGAGAATGGCGCGACGGGGCTGACGCTGGTATTTGCCGGCGGCAACGGCAGCCATGGCTTTGGCCTGGAACCGACGGCGGATGCTGTCGCGAAGGTCCTCAAGGACATTCACCTCGATGCCGGCATCGGCATCGAGCTTCAGGTCGGCCCGCAATCGCGGATGGCGGCGATCCATGTTGCGGAATACGTGAAGAGCAAGGGCATCGATCCTGCGGCCTGCGACATTCGCTTCGGGCTCGATCCACTCGCGGCCTGCGCCGTCTGGGGTCACAGTCCCTACGCCTGGGAGGAGATCGTTCCCGCGGTGACCTCTGGGATCAAGGGCCTCGCAGCGCTCGGCTTCAAGGGACCGTTTGCCTCCGCCGACGGACGCGTGATCCATGACGCCGGCGGATCGGAGGTGCAGGAGCTCGCCTTCGTGCTCGCCTGCGGCGTCGCCTATTTGCGCGCGATCGAAGGCGCCGGCACTCCCTTGGAGCAGGCACAGGGCATGGTCTATGCGCGGCTCGCGGCCGACGCCGACCAGTTCCTGACCATGGCAAAGTTGCGCGCGCTGCGGCTATTGTGGGCGCGCATCGAGCAGGCCTGCGGCTTGACGCCGAAGCCACTGTTCATCGCGGCCGATACCGCATGGCGCATGCTGACGCAGCGCGATCCCTACGTGAACATGCTGCGCGCCACGATGGCCACGTTCGCCGCAGGCCTTGCCGGCGCCAATGCGGTCACAGTGCTGCCGCACACGCTGGCGCTTGGGCTTCCCGACGCATTCGCGCGGCGCGTGGCGCGTAACACGCAGCTGGTGCTGCTCGAGGAGAGCAATCTCGCAAAGGTCTCCGATCCCGCCGCGGGCGCAGGCGGCATCGAGAAGCTCACGGCGCAGCTTTGCGAGGCGGCCTGGGCGCTGTTCCAGGAAACCGAAAAAGCCGGCGGCGCCTTCGCCGCGCTTCAGCAAGGCCTGATCCAGGGCAAGGTTGCCGCAACGCGCAAGGCGCGCGCGGCCAACATTGCAAAGCGCCGCGACGTGCTGACAGGCGCGAGCGAGTTTCCGAACCTGCAGGAGAACGATGTGGCCGTGCTGCCGGCGACGCCGGTCGCGCTTGCGCCTTACGGCGCGCAAAAGTTCAAATTCGACCCGCTTGCGCCGATCCGCCTTGCGGAACCTTTCGAGGCGCTGCGGGACAAGTCCGACGCCAAGCTGAAGGCAGGCGGCGCGCGGCCAAAGGTGTTTCTGGCCAATCTCGGCACGGCGGCCGATTTCACCGCGCGCGCAACCTTCGCGAAGAGCTTCTTCGAGGCGGGAGGCATCTTGGCCGTCGATAGCGAGGGCTTTGCCGATCCGGCAGCGCTTGCTGCCGCCTTCAAGGCGTCGGGCGCAGAGCTCGCCTGCGTTTGTTCCAGCGACAAGGTCTACGTGGCCCATGCAGAAGACGCCGCCAAGGCCCTGCAAAGCGCTGATACGAAGCATATCTATCTGGCAGGCCGGCCGGGTGAGAACGAGACTGCGTTGCGCGCAGCCGGCGTCAGTGGATTCATCTTCGCCGGTGCCGATGCACTGGCCATGCTGCAAGACGCCTATCGACGGATGGAGCAGGCATGAGCGAGGAGACGAGCAGACCCGTTCTCACCGGCGGCTGCCAATGCGGCGCGGTCCGCTTTGCGCTGGCGGCCGCGCCGAACAAGATCAGCATCTGCCATTGCCGGATGTGCCAGAAGGCGAGCGGCGCGCCATTCGCCTCCTTCGCGGAGATCAACAGGACGGATTTTTCCTGGACCAAGGGCCGGCCGTCGTTCTTCCGCTCATCCACCATCGCCGAGCGTGGTTACTGTGCCGCCTGCGGCACGCCGCTGAGTTTCGGCCGCATCGACGGCGAGCGGATCGAGATCATGACCGGCGCGTTCGACCGCCCGGATCACGTGGTGCCGACGCGACAATACGGAACTGAATCCCGGCTCGGTTGGGTCGTCGGAATCGCGAACCTGCCGAGCCAGACCACGCAGCAGAATTACGGGCCGGAGAAGGTGGCGACCATCGTCAGCTATCAGCACCCGGATCATGATTGAGGGCGAAATGTCGAGGCGGCAACTCTGATAGGCTATACCATGCTTCGATTGTTCGGAGGGACGTTGCTAGGTTTGGCCGAGTTAAAGCTCGGAAAGCTGCTCGCGCGGCTGCTCTGGAGCGGAACTGGTGTGATGACTGAGAGCCGATTGGACGATCCGGTCTACAAGAAAAATGTGCAAAGGCTGATCGAGCACCATCGCAGCTTTGAGGACTCCAAGAGATGAGCCGCATTCCCAATTTCGCCGATGTCGCCTTCGAGCGGGCTACAACCGCCGCTCCGACCGGCAATGCCGAGCCATGGCTGACCCCCGAGGGCATCCCGGTGAAGAGCGCCTATGGCGAAGCCGATCTCGCCGGCGTCGATTTTCTGGAGACGTTCCCGGGCATCGCGCCGTACCTGCGCGGTCCCTACCCGACCATGTATGTCAACCAGCCCTGGACGGTCAGGCAGTATGCCGGCTTCTCCACGGCGGAGGATTCCAACGCCTTCTATCGTCGCAACCTCGCGGCGGGACAGAAGGGCCTCTCGGTCGCCTTCGATCTTGCGACCCATCGCGGTTATGATTCCGACCATCCGCGCGTCGGCGGCGACGTCGGCATGGCCGGTGTCGCGATCGATTCCATCTACGACATGCGCACGCTGTTCGCGGGCATCCCGCTCGACCAGATGAGCGTGTCCATGACCATGAACGGCGCGGTGCTGCCTATCCTTGCTCTGTTCGTGGTGGCCGCCGAGGAACAAGGCGTGCCGCCGGAAAAACTATCTGGCACCATTCAGAACGACATCCTGAAAGAGTTCATGGTGCGCAACACCTACATCTATCCGCCGAGCCCATCGATGCGGATCATCTCCGACATCTTCGCCTACACTTCGCAGAAGATGCCGAAATTCAATTCGATCTCGATCTCCGGCTATCACATGCAGGAGGCCGGCGCGACCCAGGACCTCGAGCTTGCCTATACGCTCGCCGACGGCGTCGAATATCTGCGTGCGGGTCTCGCTGCAGGGCTCGACGTCGACCGCTTCGCGCCGCGCCTGTCGTTCTTCTGGGCGATTGGCATGAACTTCTTCATGGAAGTCGCCAAGATGCGCGCCGCGCGCCTGCTCTGGGCGAAGCTGCTCAAGCCGTTTGGTCCGAAGGATCCGCGCTCGCTCTCGCTGCGTACGCATTGCCAGACCTCCGGCTGGTCGCTGACTGCGCAGGACGTCTTCAACAACGTGATGCGAACGACGGTGGAGGCGATGGCCGCGACGCAAGGCCACACCCAGTCGCTGCACACCAACGCCCTCGACGAAGCGCTCGCGCTGCCGACCGACTTTTCCGCGCGCATCGCGCGCAATACCCAGCTCTTCCTGCAACAGGAAAGCGGCACCGCGCGCATCATCGATCCCTGGGGCGGTTCCTATTATGTCGAGCGGCTGACGCGCGATCTCGCTGCGAAGGCCTGGGGCCATATCCAGGAGGTCGAGGCGCTCGGCGGCATGGCCAAGGCGATCGAGGCCGGCGTGCCGAAGCTGCGCATCGAGGAGGCGTCCGCCAAGACACAGGCCCGGATCGATGCGGGCAGGCAGGCGGTGATCGGCGTCAACAAGTACAAGCCGTCAGATGAAGCGCCGATCGAGATCCTTAAAGTGGACAACACCAATGTCCGGCGCTTGCAGATCGACAAGCTGACGCGACTCAAATCCGAGCGCAACCAGAAGGACGTCGAAGCCGCGCTCGCCGCGTTGACGCGCTCGGCGGGCGCAGGCAACGGCAATCTGCTCGCGCTCGCGATCGACGCGGCCCGCGCGAAAGCAACGGTCGGCGAAATTTCCGACGCGATGGAAAAGGTGTTCGGTCGCCACCGCGCCGAGATCAAGTCCATCACCGGCGTCTACAAGCGGGAGGCGTCCGCCATGGGCAGCCAGGTTGAAAAGGTGCAGGCGCTGATCGACGCCTTCGAGGAGGCGGAAGGCCGCCGTCCGCGCATTCTCGTCGCCAAGATCGGCCAGGATGGCCACGACCGCGGGCAGAAGGTGATTGCGTCGGCCTTCGCCGATATCGGCTTCGACGTCGACATCGGGCCGCTATTTGCCACCGCCGATGAAGCCGCGCGCCAGGCAGTCGAGAACGACGTGCACATCCTCGGCGTCTCCTCACTGGCCGCCGCCCACCTCACCGCTGTGCCGGAACTGAAGGCGGCGCTGAAGAAGCACGGTCGCGAGGACATCATGATCATCGTCGGCGGCGTGGTCCCGCCGCAGGATTACGAGGCTCTCCATGCAGCAGGTGCGGAGGCGATCTTCCCACCCGGCACCGTGATCGCTGATGCCGCCGAGGAGCTGATCCACAAGCTCAACGCCCGGCTGGGGCACAACGAGGCGGCGGAGTAGTTCGGCACAATCAGGCGCTTTCGGGCCGAGAACCTGCAGGCGCCTTGCCGCGACCAGCCTTCACGATCCGGTGTATCGATCAAGCGTTCCGCACCGGTTCATCTTACCGAGTCTATGCCGTCGAAGGTGTCCGGGCTCGACCATTCCGGCGGCCCCGGAAGAGAACATGAATTCATGGGTATTGACGTGACATACTATCGTGCAACAACGCGCGCGGGGCTGCTCATGCGGACCATCGCAATCCTCTCGGCCGTCGCGGCGGTCTCCATGGCCACCCCCTCCCATGCGGCTGATCCCAAGCCCGATGCGATCATCAAGAACAGGACCATCGAAGCCCGCGTGCTGCTCGACGACCAGATCAAGGCCGATCCCGCGCTCGCCGCCGATTGCCTCGTCGAGGGCAAGAAGTGGCTCGAGAAGAATGCGGCCGATGCCGCCACCTCGCGCAAGCAGGATCCGCAATTCTTCCAGAACGGCGGCTGGGATTTCGAGCGCAAATACACGATCCGCTCGGTTGTTGCCGACCGCTACGTCAGCCTGATCCGCGCCGACTACATGGACACCCACGGCGCGCATCCGAATTCCGACGTCGACACCATCCTGTGGGACAAGGCGCAAGCCAAGCGCATATCGATCCGCCCGTTCTTCACCGAGACCGCCGACAACGGAGCAACGATGAAGGCGATGCAGAAGGCCGTAATCGCCTCGCTGCGAATCGAGAAGAAGAAGCGCGATGCGGGCGAGACGGCCACCAACGAGTGGTTCAAGGGCGTCGAGCCTAGCCTGCTCAAGATCGGCGCCGTGACGCTCGCGCCTTCGACTGAAGCGGGCAAGAGCTCCGGTCTCACCTTCCACTATCCGCCCTATGCGGTCGGCCCCTACGCCGAGGGCGAATATGTCGCCTTCGCGTCGTGGGAGACGCTGAAACCTTACTTGACGCCGGAAGGCGCGCGGATTTTCGGCGGCGCGCGACCGAAAGGCGACGAAGACGACGGCCAGTGATTCGTCGCGGCATGAACGACGCATTGCTCACAGCGCAACTGGTCCGGCCGGCTTGCCGCGCTGCTGTAAAGCTGCCAAAACTGGCGCTATAGACAGGGCGTCCGACGTTACAGGCGCCGCTGGAAGGTGCTCATGTCTGCCATCACGCGCCGCGCTTTTGCGGCATCGTCTGTCGCTGCCGCCGCTCTTGGACTGAGGTCCGCGCGCGCGCAGACCTATGCGGCGCGGCCCGTGACAATGATCGTGCCGTGGGGCGCGGGCGGCGCCACGGATGCGACTGCGCGCGTTCTCGCGGCAATGCTGGAGAAGGAACTCGGCCAGCCTTTCAACGTGGTCAATCGGGTGGGCGGCTCAGGCGTCGTCGGCCACACCGCAATCGCGACCGCAGCCCCGGACGGCTACACGATCGGCATGCTGACCGTGGAGCTCACCATGATGCACTGGCAGGGGCTCACGGACCTGACGCCGCGAAGCTTCACGCCGCTCGCCATGATGAACGAGGACGCGCCAGGCATCCAGGTTTCCTCTTCCTCGCCCTACAGGACGGCCAAGGAATTGGCCGTGGCCATCAAGGACGCGCCGCCCGGCAAGTTCATTGCGTCAGGTACCGGTCAGGGCGGCATCTGGCATCTCGCACTGGTCGGCTGGATGCAGGCGATGGGACTGCCGGCCAACCAGGTCGCCTGGGTGCCTTCGAACGGTGCCGCACCCGCGATGCAGGATCTCGCAGCTGGCAACATCGATCTCGCCACCTGCTCGGTGCCCGAGGCCCGCGCGACGATCGAAGCCGGGAAAGCGCGCAGCCTCGCCATCATGGCACCTGCCCGCAACCCCGTCTTCCCCGACGTGCCGACCCTGAAGGAAGCGATGGGGATCGACTATTCGACCGGCGGCTGGCGCGGCATCGGCGGACCGAAGGGCCTGCCTCCGGAGATCGCTGCCAAGCTCACGACGACGGCAAAGAGGATCTTCGATTCCGCGGAGTTCAGGGCCTTCGTCGCCAATCGCGGCTTCGGCATGGCGTGGCGCGATGCCGGCCAGTTCGCCGACTTCATGGACAAGGCCGACATCCAGATGGGCGCCGCGATGAAAGCCGCAGGCCTCGCCAAGACGTGACGTGTCGAGCAGGGTGAAGCCGGCCGCGTTGATCCCGGCCCGACCCTCGCCTGTCCCGCCCGGGCGTTGTAAAGCAGGGCATGATTCAGAAGAAGGCTTCGCTCGACGTCAAAGCCCTCGCCCGGGACCTCCGTTCCGGCAGCCGTGCGGCGCTCGCCCGCGCCATCACGCTGGTGGAGAGCCGGCGCGGCGACCATCAGGCAGCTGCGCGCGAGCTGGTGCAGCAGCTACTGCCGGATACCGGCAAGGCGGTTCGCGTCGGCATCACCGGCTCGCCGGGCGTCGGCAAGTCGACCACCATCGATGCGCTCGGCACTTATCTGATCGCGCAAGGCCATAAGGTCGCGGTGCTCGCGGTCGATCCGTCCTCGGCGCGCAGCGGCGGCTCGATCCTCGGTGACAAGACCCGGATGGCGCACCTATCCGCGTCCGATCACGCTTATATTCGCCCATCGCCGTCCTCGGGCACGCTTGGCGGCGTCGCCGCCAAGACGCGCGAGGCCATGCTGCTCTGCGAGGCGGCCGGCTTCGACGTCGTGCTGGTCGAGACCGTCGGCATCGGCCAGTCCGAGACGGCCGTTTGCGACATGACCGATTTCTTTCTCGCGTTGATGCTGCCGGGCGGCGGCGACGAATTGCAGGGCATCAAGAAGGGTCTGGTCGAGCTCGCCGACATGATCGCGATCAACAAGGCCGATGGCGACAACCTCAAGCGTGCCAATATGACTGCCGCGGACTATCGCAGCGCACTACACATTCTAGCGCCGCGCTCCGAACATTGGCATCCGCCGGTCGTGACCTATTCGGCGCTGACCGGCAACGGCATCGCAGAGCTCTGGCAAAAGATCCTCGATCATCGCAAGGCGATGAACGCGTCGGGCGATTTCGCCGCGCGCCGGCGCGAGCAGCAGGTGAAATGGATGTGGTCGATGCTGGAGCAGCGCATGCTGTCGCGGCTGCGCACCGAGGCCTCCGTCCGCACCAAGGTGAAGAAGATCGAGGCCGAGGTGGCCGATGGCCGCGTCACGCCGGCACTCGCCGCCGAGCACATCATGGAGCTCCTGCAATGAGCGGCAAGCTCCGCGTCCTCCTCACCGGCTTCGGTCCGTTCCCCGGCGCACCCTACAATCCGACCCAGCCGCTGGTCGCGCGGCTGTCACGGCTGCGCCGTCCCGCGTTCGACAGCGTCGAGCTTGCGACCCACATCTTTCCGGTGACCTATGCCGCGGTCGACCGGCAATTGCCGGAGGTCCTCGCGAAGGTCAGACCCGATGCGCTTCTGATGTTTGGCCTCGCCGCACGCACATCATACCTGCGCATCGAGACTCGCGCGCGCAACGCCGTCACCATGCTATGGCCCGATGCCGCCAATACCCGTTCCCGCAAAGGGGCAATCGCGGCGAACGCGGACGCGATGATGTTCGGCGCACACACTGCAAAGCTCCTGCGGGCCGCACGATTGACCGGAATCGACGCGCGGGCCTCGCGCGATGCCGGCGCCTATCTCTGCAACTACCTGAGCTGGCGCGCGATCGAGAGCGTGAACGCCGGCGGGCCGAAGCTTGCCGCATTCATCCACATCCCGCTGCTGGCGCGCAGTGGCGCAGCACGGCGCAAGGGAGCGCCGCGCATCACGCTGGAGGAGCTGGTCGATGCAAGCGAAGCGATGCTGTTGGAAATGGTGAAGTTGGCGCGCCGCGATATGGCTGCGTAGGGTGGGTTAGCGCAGCGTAACCCACCATCTTGGCTTCCACGCGCTCCGTACTCGCGGTGAGATTATTGTGGGTTACGCCTTCGGCTAACCCACCCTACCGCACCGCGTTTGCGTAAACATTTAACCCTACCAGCAACAATCGCTGCACGACCGCCCGCCCTGCCCCATTTCTGCGCTACCTAACGCTCGCGGATGCGTCCCGCGTCCGCCGGAGGACGCGTTGTGGACCTCGATCGCCGTCATCTCATCGGAGCTTCCACAGTCGGCATTGCCGGTGCGCTCGCCATGCCTGTCGATGCGGCGCGCGCAGCACCCTTGACGTCTGTCCTGGGGCGCGACGCCACGCAATATGGCGTGCGGCCCGGTAGCAGCGAGGACCAGACGCGCGCACTCCAGCGCGCCATCGATGACGCTGCGCGTACGCAGGTGCCGCTGGCACTGCCGCCCGGCATCTACCGCACCGGTGCGCTGCGGCTGCAAAACGGCTCGCAACTCGTTGGCGTGCGTGGCGCCACGAAATTGATCTTCACCGGTGGTGCTTCGATGGTCCTCAGTGAAGGCGCCGGTTCGATCGGCCTCACCGGCATCACCTTCGACGGCAGCGGCATAGCGCTGCCGACGCGCCGCGGCCTCATCCACTGTCTCGGCGGACGCGACGTCCGCATTCTCGATTGCGAGATCACGGGCTCCGGCGGGAGCGGCATCTGGCTCGAGCAGATCGCCGGCGACATCTCGGGCAATATCTTCACCAACATCGCCGTGACGGCCGTGGTCTCGTTTGATGCCAAGGGACTCATCGTCTCGCGCAACACGATTCTCGGCACCAACGACAACGGCATCGAGATCCTGCGCACCGCCATTGGCGACGACGGCACGCTGGTCGCCGACAACCGCATCGAGGACATCAAGGCCGGCCCCGGCGGCTCCGGACAATACGGCAACGCCATCAACGCATTCCGCGCGGGCAACGTCATCGTCCGCGGCAACCGCATAAAAAATTGCGACTACTCGGCAGTGCGCGGCAATTCTGCTTCCAACATCCAGATATCAGGCAACAGCATCAGCGACGTGCGCGAGGTCGCGCTCTATTCGGAGTTCTCGTTCGAGGCCGCGGTGGTCGCCAACAACACGGTCGATGGCGCCGCCATCGGCGTCTCCGTCTGCAATTTCAACGAAGGCGGCCGCATCGCGGTTGTCCAGGGCAACATCATCCGCAACCTGATCCCGAAACGGCCGATCGGCACCGCGCCGGATGACGATGCCGGAATCGGCATCTATGTCGAGGCTGACACCTCCGTCACCGGCAACGTAATCGAGAACGCGCCGTCCTACGGCATCGTCGCCGGCTGGGGAAAGTATCTGCGCGACGTCGCGATCTCGGGCAACGTGATCCGCAAGGCCCTCGCCGGCGTCGGCGTGTCCGTGGTGCCGGGCGCCGGCACTGCGCTCGTCAACAATAACATGATCTCGGAAACTCCGCTCGGCGCGGTCGTAGGGCTCGACCACGCGCGAACGGTGACGACGGATTTGTCGGCTGACAGTGCGCAGCGGTTTGCGCAGGTGGTAGTGGGTGGGAATGCGGTGAGGCGGTAGGCACTGCTGTAGTTCTTGGACTGTTGACAACACGCACACTGCCGTCATCCTGAGGTGCGAGCCACACCGTAATTGCGAGCGCAGCGAAGCAATCCAAAGTCTTTCCGCGGAGACAATCTGGATGGCTTCGCTGCGCTCGCGATGACGGAGGATGCGGACCTAAAACGCATTCCGCAGCAGCGGATACTTCGCTTCGATGCCGTCGAGGCTGAAGATGAATTCGACCACGCGCTCGGGGATTGCGGGCGGTAGCTCGGGGGCGATCGAGGGTTCGGCGATCTTGGCGAGCCGTTCGGGCATGCTGGCTCGGCCGACCGGCACGACCGTCTCCGGTACGATGTGCACGGCCTTCGGCTGCACGGTCTGGGCGCGCTCGTGCCGCACCGTTTCGCGCGACAAGGCCGCCGGCGACCAGCCCAATGCAAACGTCCCGACGGGGCTCATCGCGGGCACATCAGCGCCGTCGGCGAGCGCCCGCCACGTCTGCACGGCGCGTTTAGCTTCCTGGATGTTTTCGAGAAAGGCGACTTCGGAGTGATAGCGACGCCAGCGTCCGGTCTCGAACATTTCAGTGAGATGTTCCAGCCGCTGCTCGGCGAGTGCGCACCAGCGCTCCGCGATATCGCGACCGCAAGCCACGCCTTGGCGATGTGTCATGAATCAGCCCGTCAGGAGAGAACAACGGACGCGGGACGCAACGCAGACGAATCAATTTAGACGTGACGGGATTATTTTGTGGAAAAGTTTTGACTTGTCCAGCTACGACACAAAATTTCGAGGCCGGACTCCGTATTTGAGCGGAGTTTTCGCAGGCTTTCATCGTCAAGCCCCGTGCAAGCATGACGGTCTTGCGGTGCAACGCGCGGGGCGATTCGCAAACGATCATCCGCGCGGTCTCAACCCGGAGGTGAAGGGCGAAGCGCTTCGGAAGTTCGAGAGCCCCAAAAAGAAAAGACCCGTCCGGGGGGACAACCGGACGGGTCAAGCCATATGGGCGCTTGGGGTGGATGGGCGCTCGCGCCTGATATGACTGATGGGGAGGGATGACCGCTCCCACATCATTTGGTCGTGGCACAGGGCCGAACGTTCAAAACCCATCGCGTGATTTTTTAACCTTTGCAGTCCGCGCGCGCTTGCGGGCAACTATCGTGCGGCAGGTCTATCCGCTTGAGAAAGCGTGGATTTATCGCCGGCACTGGAAAGCGAGGGTTGCTCCAGCGCGCGCGTTCCAGGCTCTTCGCGACGTTCCGACGCATCTTCACGTTTTGTTGTCCCCGGCGCCGCCGCGACCGGCGTCGCACCATCGACGGCAACCGCCATGACCGCGGCGTAAGCATCGGGCTCGCCGTCGCCGAACAGATCGTCGCGGCCCGGCGTTCCCAAATCGCGGGCGGTGTTTCCAAGCGTAAGGCGCAGCGCCTCCGGCTTCAAAGCGTGATTGCGCTCCAGAAGCAGCGCCGCGACGCCGGAAACATAGGCCGCCGAGAACGAGGTGCCCGACGTCATCTGGTATTTGCCATCCGGCGCCGGAAGGAAGATGTCGACGCCGGGCGCGGCGAGCGCGATGTAGCTGCCGCGATTGGACGCGGAGAACAGCTTGTCCTGCGCATCAGTGGCGCTGACCGCGATCACGTTGGGATTGGCCGCAGGATAAAGCGGCGGCGATTTCGCGCCGGCATTGCCGGCCGCGGCGATCAGCACCAGCCCGCGCGCGGCGGTCGCCGCGATGGCGCGCTCGATCACCGCGTCCTTCGGACCGGCAAAGCTCATATTGACGATCTGCGCGCCGTGCTCGGCGGCGTAGTTCAGCGATCTCAGGATCACGTAGGAAGAGCTCTCGGCGCCCCCCGTGGTGCCGCCGAAGGCGCGGATCGCAATGATGCGCGCCTCGGGCGCGCTCCCCATCAGACGTGCATGCGACACGATCGCACCGGCGATACCGGTGCCGTGGACGTGCGGCCCTTCCTTGCTGCCGAGCGCGTCGAAATTGTCTGCGATCGAGTTGGCAAGCTCGGGATGGCTGGTGTCGATCCCGGAATCGATCACCGCGACCGTGACGTTGGCGCCATGCACAAGCATATGCGCCACCGGCAGGCGGAGCTTTGCCAGCGCATATTGCGCGGGGTCGCCTTCCGCCGGCACCCCCGCCTTTTGGTCCTGGAGCATATAACGGAAATTCGGCTGCAGCGAGCGCACGCCATTCGCAGCAGCGAATTCGCGGCGCACGGTGTCGTAGGGCCGGCCATCGGTGATACGGAACAGCCCGATGGTGGCGCCGATCAGCGGAAAGCTCTCCGACGTAATGCGGGCTAGGCCGTGGCTGCGCGCAAGCGCGTCGGCATCGGCCGTGGAAAGGTTACTGTCGAGCTCGGCCACGAACTCGTTGGCGAAACTGCGCGACGTGGTCACGGTCTGCACCGTATTGCGGCGCGAGTTGCCGGAGGGGCCCTTCTTGCCCGATTTACCCGAACCGCCGCCGGCTGCATCCGCCTGGCATTCGCCGCCAGCGTCGCCCGAGGGCGCGCTACAGGCCGGATAGAGATTGGGCGAATAGCGCACGTAAGGCAGCACCGCAGTGTGGGCCATGCGCGCCGTCAGCCGGGGCACCACTCTGGGTCCGCGATCGACGCGGCCTACCGCCCGCCCGGTAACGACGGGACTGCCGCGCCCCGTCACCGTCGCGCTGATGGTCGGCGTGCGCGAGGGAACGCTGATTGTCGGCGTCCGCATGACCGCCTGCGCGTGGGCGACCTCGCCGCCGAAAGCACCGAGCAAGAGAACCGCGCCCACCGACGAGGCGCAGGCGCCCGCACTCAACAAGCTTTCGGACTTACGCTTCATGACTCGCGGATGCTTAAGGCGCCGCCACGGCGAGGTTGACGACCTTTTCGCGCTGCATTCTGCCGAGCAGCGAGGCGAGCTCGTCGTTGCTCATCGCCTTGTTGAACTGGAGACGGAACATGCCGCCCCTGGCGCCATCGACGATCGAGGCCTGGTAGCTGTCGAGCAACGCGGTGATGTCGGCAACCCGCGCATCCGGCGTGAAGCGCACCAGCGCATGGGCCGGCGCCGGCGCCACAGGCGAGGCCCCAAGCTCGCGCGTAATCGGCGCGTCCGTAGAGAGCGAGGCAGTCTGGAAGGTCGAGCTCTGGTTCTTCACCAGCACGGCCCCGATGACACCGGCCTGGAGCAACAGCGCGACCGCGCCGAGGCTCGCCGACCAGGCCAGCGTGCGTGGCGACAGGCTCGCGAAGAACGTCGAGATGCGTGTCGAGAGCGACAGCCCCCCGGCCTCGCGTACGGGCTCCGCCTCGATCGCGGCGAACAGCTTCTGCATCGCGCGGGCGGACGGAGCACCGAGGCTCTCGTTGAGATGGATGGTCTCTTCGTACTCGGCGCGGATCGCGGCGTACTGCCTCGCCAATTCGGGATCGCGGGCGATCGCGTCCTCGACCCGGCGTGCGTCGCGCGAGTTCAGCGTGCCGGCAGCATGCCATGGCAGCAGCATCTCAATTTCACTGGGCTCTTGCTCCAGCATCTTCTTGCTCAATGCCATCATGGCCAGCCTCGTTCAACACCGGCTGCCTTGAGCAGCTCGGCTAGTTTCTTGCGCGCATAGAACAAGCGCGTCTTCACGGTGTTCTCCGGTATTCCGACGATTTCGGCCACCTCTTCCACGGACTTCTCGTGGTAGTAGACGAGATCGACGATTTCCCGATGTTCCGGCGACAGTGACGTCAAACACTCTCGCAACGCTTCACTGGTATCCTTCTTCTGCACCGCCGTTTCCGGATCGTCGGACGTATCCTCGATCGCGTTGGCGGCCTCTTCGTCCAACTCAAAATCCTTCCTGCGCCGAAGCGCAGACAGGGCCTTGAATCGGGTGATTGCCAGCAGCCAGGTGGAAACAGCGGATCGGCCCTCGAACTTTCCGGCCTGACGCCAAACGTCGAGAAACACCTCACTGATCAGGTCCTCAGCGACCTGCTCATCGCGCACGAGCCTAAGCCCGAAGCGATAGACCCTGACATGGTGCCGCCCGTACAGCACCTGCATAGCGAGCCGGTCGCCTTGAGCGATCCGGGCGATCAGGACTTCGTCCGAAGCCGCCTGTGTCACGCTCAAAGGCCGTCTCGCAAAGTTGGTCGGGTCGAAACGGCAAGCGGTTCGACGGGTGGAGCAAGATTCTTCAACCTACCGCAGTCGTACGGGGACATGTGTGATGTACCCCACATACGCGCGCATTCTTGCAGCCCTAGGGGGCCAGCCAAAGACGGTAACATAATACTATAACTTTTCCTTGCGGAGCGCCCGCGGGCGCGGCCCGATCTTACCAAGCCTCGATCCATAACGCAGCCTTGAGCAGGGCATTCGCCAGCTAATTGACTGTATCTCTGGACCTTACCGTTGACCTTATCCGTGGCCCATTCTCTGGCCTATCGCCGACAATCCCTAATCGCTCGCTAATTTCAGTGTCGGATCAAAGCACTTACCCGGGCGGCGGGCCCGGATTCGCACCGCGAGGATACCAAACCTAAAGGCTTGCCACGTAGATTTTTGGACTGACATTCACCAATGGCAGGTTCATGAGCACGACCGCGACATCCATATCCATCCCGGAGCGGAATGCCGCAGAGGTCGCGGAGCTCGTCCTGTCTGCCGACCAGGCCACGCCGGAGGTCGTCGCGCGCCGCATGCGGCAGCGGCGCCAGATGTATATCGGCCAGGCCGCCAGCTACTCGCTCGGCGCGTCCGTCCTGTTGCTCTACGCCTATGGCGGGGCGATCTCGATGATCGTGCCGTCGCTATTCTGGCTCGTCGGGCTGATGATCATCGGAAGCTTCGCGGTGCTGTCGGAGGCCGGCGTCGGCGAGCGATTCAGGGACCACTACCTCACCGTCTTCCAGATCTCGGCGCATATGGCGCTCCAGCTCGTCTTCCTGCTGGCGGTGCCAACGATCGGGATCGCTTTCATCAGCGTGCTGTTCCTGATCTTCGCCTTCGGCACGCTGCGCATGACCTCGCAGCAGGCGATGCTGACCTGGGCACTCGCGACCACAGGGCTCGCCTTCGTCTTTCTGATCTCCGACCTGCCGATCGGCTTGCCAGTGACGAGCCGGCTCGAGCGGCTCGCATCGATGCTGTGCTTCGTCCTGGTGATCGGCCAGTGCGCCTTCCTCGGCCTGTTCGGCAGCACGCTCCGCAAGATCCTGTATCGGCGCAGCATCGAGCTGAAGGCGGCCTATCGGCGCATCGAGGAGCTTGCCGAGCTCGACGAGCTCACCGGCTCCCTCAACCGCCGCTCGATCATGCGCGCGCTCGAGGAGGAGATCGCAGGTGCGCGCGAGGCAAACGTCCCCTGCTCAGCCGCACTCATCGATCTCGACTGGTTCAAGCGCATCAACGACGCCCACGGCCATCCGACCGGCGACGAGGTGCTGCGCACCTTCGCCATCACCATCTTCGCCAATATCCGCCCCAACGACCGCTTCGGTCGCTACGGCGGCGAGGAGTTCCTGCTCTTGATGCCGGACACGTCGGGCGAGGCAGCCATGCGCATGCTCGACCGCCTGCGCATGATCGTGGCCGAGCTCGACTGGAGCGCGTTCGCGTCCAGCATGCATGTGACGATTTCCGCGGGCGTTGCGGCGCTGCGCGACAATGATAGTGCCGACACATTTCTCGCGCGCGCCGACAGCGCGCTCTATTCCGCCAAGGCGCAAGGACGCAACCGCATTGCGACCAGCTGATCAATCCATTTAGCCCGGCGGAAAGACCGCCGGACCGAACGCTCCAGGACAGGGCCATGAGATCGAAACCCGCCAAAGAATCCGCCAAGGTTTCCGAAAACCTGCTCGACGAATTGCAAGCGACGCTGTCCCACGGCACGGTTGCGCGTCGTGTCGAGACGCTGCGCCGCGTCACAGACCTCTTCATCGGCGGCGTGGTGGACTATTCCGATGACCAGGTCGCCGTGTTCGACGACGTCTTCCAGTGCCTGATCGACCATATCGAGACCTCGGCCAAGGTGCTGCTCGCCGAGCGCCTGGCACCGATCCACGCAGCCCCGGCCATGACCATCCGCACGCTCGCACTCGACGACGTGATCGATGTCGCCGGCCCTGTACTCTCGAAGTCGGAGCGACTGGACGAGGCGACCCTGCTCGAGATCGCGCGCAGCAAGAGCCAGGCACATCTCAAGGCCATCTCGATGCGCCGCGTGCTGTCCGATGTCCTCACCGATGTGCTGTTGGCGCGCGGCAACGACGAGGTGGTGCAGTCGACGGTCAAGAATCCCGGCGCGCAATTCACGGAAATGAGCCTCACCGAGCTCGTCCGGCGCGCCGAACGCGACGACGACCTCGCAACTTGCGTGGGCCTGCGCCCGGACCTGCCGCGCCATCATTATCTGAAACTGATCGCGAAGGCCTCCTTGAGCGTGCGCAGGAAGCTCGAAGCCGCCAATCCTGGTCAGTCCGACGCTGTGCTCGGCGCGGTCCACGAGGCGGCCCAGCGCGTCCGCGCGGCGACCATGACGCGGCAGACCGAAATGGCGCGCGCGCTGGTGAAATCACTGTTCGAGGACGGCCGTCTCAACGAGCACCAGGTCACGGCCTTCGCCGAACAGGGCAAGTTCGATGAGGCCAATGCCGGGCTCGCGGCGCTCGCGGGCGTGCCGGTTGCGATCGCCGAGAACATGATGATCGAAAGCCGTACCGAGGGGGTAATGATCCTCGCCAAGGTCGCCGGCCTGTCATGGTCAAGCGTGCGCGCGATCATCGCGATGCGCGACAAGCTGTCCGGCGGCGATCCGACCGACCTGTTGAGCGCGCGAGACACCTACGAGGCGCTGCGCACCTCGACGGCGCAGCAGGTGCTGCGCTTTCAACGCATGCAGCAGAGCACGACGTCGGCATAGCCGGCACGGGAGCCTATTGTCTGAGCTTGGTCTCGGCGAAAACGCGTTCCCCGTTTGTCGCGAGGGAAGACCGGTCCACTCTTTGCTCTCTAGTATCTCAGGACTCTTGATCCAACGAGCGCACCGATCGCGGTGACGAGCCCGGCGGCGAGCGTGTACCAGGTCGCCACGAACAGCGGCGAGTCGTCGGTGCAGTGCGAGGCATAGAGCGTCGCCGCCAGCCCCGCCGACAACAGGCCTGCGAGCGCGCCGGCAAGCGCAGGCCGCGACGGAGCGCCGTGACGTAGGCCGAACAGCGCGCCCGCAAGCAACGGCAACGACATTGCGGGGATCGCCGACAGGCACACCCTCGAATTCTTGCCGACGAGCCGCATCGTCATCGGCATCGCAGGCGCCATCATCATCTCGCCGCCGATCGCGACCGCGAGCAAGGCCACGGGAAGCAGCAGCAGCCAGCCCCAGCCGCGCATCAAGGCCTCGGGTCGCGACAGGTGCAGACTGATCGCGATCGCGGGAATTGCGAGCGAAAGGGTGACGGCGAACTTCATGTCGAAGAACGGATTGTGCATCGCGTTCATCACGTCCGGCCGCACGCCCAAGAAAGTGGCGAAGATCAGGATCGAGAGCGGCGCGGCCACCAGCAGCGAGAGCGCGAGCACGGCGCCGACCTTCGGCGCGCGATGAGCGTTGTCGGCCGCGAGCGTACGAATGAGTTGATCGGTATCCATCTCATCTGTCCCGCAATTTGGCGGTAAGCGCGGCCAGTCCCCGATGTAGCGCGACGCGCACCGCGCCTTCGCTCATCGACAATTTTGATGCCGTGTCCCTGATCGAGGTGCTGTCGACGGCAATCGACTGCAACACGTCACGCTGGCGTTGCGGCAGCGTGGCGAGCTGCGCCGCGACCTCTCCTGCGGAGGCCGTCTCCTGCGGCGCCTCGCCCGGCAGCGTTTCCGCGAAATCGTCGATATTGACGAAGATCCGCCTGCCCCGTCGTCTCAGCGCGTCGATCAGCTTGTTGCGGGCGATCGCGAAGAGCCAGGGCGCGAAGGGCGCTTCACTGTCCCAGGTATGCCGCTTCAAATGCACCGCCAGCAAAATGTCCTGCACGATATCCTCGGCTTGATCGGGAGGCTGCCCGGCCCGCGCGAGACCGCGCCGGGCGGCAGCCCGAAGCACCGGCGTGACCGCCTTCAGCAGGCGATGATACGCCGCACCATCCCCTGCCATGGCCGACCGCATCAGGCCGGTCCATTCGTCCTCACGTCCGCGCACGCGCGCCCCTCACACGGCAATTCGGCCGCTCTTTCAATTTGTTACGCCGGCAGACATACTATCACGAAATCGTGATAGCTCAGCCAGCGACGCATCTCCCCACGATCCGGCCGAGCCGGCAAGCCCGGGGGCTCATAACATCGTTCGGTCCGCCTCGCACCCGCCAAGCCGGACGGAAGCGCCGGATTGCCCCGTTTTCGCCCGCTCAGGCCCGAAGATTCCCACTTTCTGCCGTGCTGCGGTCACGCCCCGGGGGCTCTGTTCGCGCCGGGCGGGCGCATTGGGGAGATCGTCAAAATGATCAGAGCCAGCGGGCGTGTCGCGTTAGTTCTGGGCGCCGGACTTTTTCTGCTGTTCGGGGGCGCCTCGCAGGCGGCGCCGACCGCGTCCACGTCTGACGACACCGACAGCGCGACCAAATCGGCCGAGACCGCCACCACACCAATCAAGCATCGGCGTCACTCCGCGCGTCACCACACCAGCAAGACGGCGCAGAAATCCTCCGACTCGCAGAAATCCTCCGACTCCAAGAGCGACAGGAGCGCTCCCGAGGATGTGGCGAGATCGGTCCCTGGCACCGTCGCGCCGGCCACGAGCACGATGCCGCCGTCGGTCGCCAACGCCAATGCGCAGCTCGCCTCTGCCGATACACCGACGGCCGCGGCAGCCACTGCCATGACGTCGCGGGCCAATGACAACGTGCAGGCCGCAGCCGACCAGGCGACTGCAGCGCCGTCGCCGGACAGCCAGGCGTCCGCGTCAGATCAGCCGGACGATGCCACCCAGCCGCCGGACAACCCACCTGCACAGAGGACTGTCGTCGCCGCATCCGATGCGCAGCCGCGCCCGGCTCCGGTGATGGCCGCCGCGAGCAGCGAAAACTCGGCCTGGGACCAGAGCTCGCTGATCGGCAAGATCTTCATCGGCTTCGGCGCGCTCCTGACGCTGGCCTCGGCCGCGCGCATGCTCATGGCTTGATTCTTCAGGACTCTTGGGCCTGGGCCGGTTCCGCAGACGCGCGGCTCGCGCGTCCCGTGGGGCATGTTCGCCCCCTTGAAGCCCACCGCGCCAGCGGGCACATTGCCCGCCCAATCGAAAAACGCGTGGGTGGAGCATGAGCACGTTCGAGCACATCATCGTCGAAAGCCAAGGCGCGGTCGGCATCATCAAGCTGAACCGCCCGAAGATGCTCAATGCGCTGTCCTTCGGCGTCTTCCGCGAGATCGCCGCCGCCGTGGACGATCTCGAGGCCGATGACGCGATCGGCTGCATCGTCGTCACCGGAAGCGAGAAGGCGTTCGCCGCGGGTGCCGACATCAAGGAGATGCAGCCGAAAGGCTTCATCGACATGTTCTCGGAGGATTTTGCCGCGATCGGCGGCGACCGGGTGGCGCGCTGCCGCAAGCCGACGATCGCCGCGGTCGCGGGCTACGCACTCGGCGGCGGCTGCGAGCTTGCGATGATGTGCGACATCATCATCGCCGCCGACACCGCGAAATTCGGCCAGCCCGAGATCACGCTCGGCACCATTCCCGGGATCGGCGGCACGCAGCGCCTGACGCGCGCGATCGGCAAGTCCAAGGCGATGGATCTCTGCCTCACCGGCCGCATGATGGATGCGGCGGAAGCCGAGCGGAGCGGCCTCGTCAGCCGTGTGGTCCCCGCCGACAAGCTGATGGACGAGGTGATCGCGGCCGCCGAGAAGATCGCGGCGATGTCGCAGCCTGCGGCCGCAATGGCCAAGGAAGCGGTGAACCGCGCCTTCGAGACCACGCTCGCCGAGGGCATGCAGGTTGAGCGCAACCTGTTCCACGCCACCTTCGCACTGGAAGACCGCTCGGAGGGCATGGCCGCCTTCATCGAGAAGCGCAAGCCGCTGAACAAGAATCGGTAAGGCTGGTGTAAGGCTTCCCAGGGCTCCCGCAGGATTCCTGTGACGTAGCTGCAACAAGCACGGATTTCATGGGACATCCACCCGCGGCAGTTTGCCTGCGGGACCGGCGCTGGGTAAACAGGTAAGAGGGCCGCCGTCGGTGGGGGCGGATAGCCGGGGTTGTTGCGGGATCAAATGAAGGGGCGTGCCGCCAGAACTGGCCGCGTGAGGACGCGGCGCCGATCGGGCGTGGGTCATGTTCTTGTCACATGGGCTGCGCTGACGTTTTCCTGCGCCCTCCCCGCAGCCGCATTGGCCGAAGCGTTGCCGGAGGCTCTGGCAAAAGCCTATCAGACCAATCCGCAGCTCAATGCCGAGCGGGCGCGCCAGCGCGCCACCGACGAGAACGTGCCGCAGGCGCTTGCCGGCTACCGGCCGCAGATCGTGGCGAGCCTGAGCGCCGGCCTGCAATCGGTGCGCAACCTGCTTCCGGACAACACCATCCAGACCGCGACGCTGAAGCCTTGGACCATCGGCGTCACCGTGACGCAGACCCTGTTCAATGGTTTCCGTACCGCCAACAGCGTGCGCGTCGCCGAGCTCCAGGTGCAGTCGGGCCGCGAGGCGTTGCGCAATGTCGGCCAGGGCGTGCTGCTGGATGGCGTGACTGCCTACACCAACGTGCTCGCTAACCAGTCGCTGGTCGAGGCGCAGCGCTCCAACGTCGCGTTCCTGCGCGAGACGCTCGCTGTCACCCAGCGCCGGCTGAACGCGGGCGACGTCACGCCGACCGATACTGCGCAGGCCGAGGCGCGCCTCAACCGCGGGCTTGCCGATCTCAACGCCGCCGAAGTCGCGCTTGCCATCAGCCAGGCGACCTACGCCCAGGTGATCGGCAACCCGCCGTCGCAGCTTCGGCCCGCCGAGGTCGTCGACCGCTATCTGCCGCGCAGCCGCGAGGACGCGCTCGCCATGGCGATTCGCGAGCACCCGGCGGTGATGGCGGCAGGCTTCGACGTCGACGTCGCCTCCACCAACATCCGTGTCGCCGAAGGCGCGCTGCTGCCGAGCGCCAATGTGCAGGGCAGCGCCAGCCACAGCCGCGACTCCGACCCGACGCTGGGCACATTCGGGACCGACCAGGCCTCCATCGTCGCCAACGTCACCGCGCCGATCTACGACGGCGGCCAGGCCGCGTCGCAAACGCGGCAGGCCAAAGAGGTCACCGCACAAAGCCGCCTCGTGCTCGACCAGGTGCGCAACCAGGCGCGGACCGCCGCGACCAGCGCGTGGGTGGCAAACGAAGGCGCCAAGATCGCGGTCTCGGCCTCCGAGTCCGAGGTGAAGGCGGCGACCGTCGCCTTGCAGGGCGTGCAGCGCGAAGCCGCCGGTGGACAGCGCACCACCGTCGACGTGCTGAACTCGCAAGCCGACCTGATCCAGGCCAAGGCCCGCCTGATCGGCGCGCTGCGCGACCGCGTCATCGCCTCCTACACGCTGCTCAGCGCGGTCGGCCACCTCGACGTCAAGACCTTGAGCCTCAACACACCCGACTATCTGCCCGAAGTGCACTATCACCAGGTGCGCGACGCCTGGCACGGCCTGCGCACCCCGTCGGGGCAGTGAGCCCGGCAGGGCTCCCCAAAAATATCGAAAACAACCCCATGCAAAGTAGAATGGCCCGGCCCCGGCCGGGCCAGGATTTGATGCGCCGGGCAAATCAACAGCAATTCCATCGTAAGGGATGGCCCGCGATCGCACGCCGCTTCAACGTCGAATCAACTCGCGCTAGAGTAGCGACCAACGTATCGATCGACTCATCTCGTGAGGCCCGTTGACTTCAAAGCTTCTTCGTGGCGCAGCCTATCTCTGCCTGATCGCCCTGCTGGTGCTCGTCGCAGCCGTCATCGCATTCCGCCTGGCGGCTTCCGCTCGCGAGACCGCGGGCCGAGCCGATCTCGCGCCCTCGAGCGGGCATTGGGTGACGACGCGCTCGGGTGACGTCTTCATTCAGGAGAAGGGTCCGCTTTCCGGGATCCCCGTTGTGCTGTTTCACGGCACCGCCGCCTGGAGTGAATTGTGGCGCGCGACGAGCGATGCGCTCGCAGCCGGCGGTTATCACGTGATCGCGCTCGACCTGCCGCCGTTCGGCTTCTCGGATCGGCCAGGCGGCTACACGCGACACGACCAGGCCGATCGCGTCAACGACGTGCTCGAGAAACTCAATGCGGCGCCCGCGATCATCGTCGGCCATTCCTTCGGCGCGGGCGCTGCGACCGAGCTGGTGCTGCGCTTCCCGGCGCGCGCTCGTGCCCTGGTCTTGGTCGATGCCGCGCTGGGGCTGACGGCCGAACCGTCCGATCCGCCGGCGGTGCTGCGTCCGAAATGGCTTCGTGAAATGCTGGTGGCATTGACGGTCACCAATCCGCTTGCCACCAGGATGCTGCTGCAATCGCTGATCGCAAGGAAGGATCGCGCCTTGCCGGAATATGTCGAGATCCTGCAGCGGCCGGTGACACGGCAGAACAGCACACCCGACATCGCCGATTGGCTCTATTATTTCCTGGGCGCGGACCGCGGCGCGCGCAGTGCCGACCGCAGCGCCTATGCACGGATGACGACGCCCGTCGCTATCCTCTGGGGCGAGCTGGATACCGTGACGCCGCTCGCCCAGGCGCGCGATTTGAATGGCCTGTTGCCCCAGGCACACCTCACTCTGCTGCCCGGGCTCGGTCACATTCCGCAGATCGAAGATCCCGGCCAGTTCAATGATGCCCTGCTCAAGGCGCTCGGGACACTCTAAACTCGAACGAGATTCGAACTCACCGGAGGGATTATGGACGTCATCCGATTGTGCGCTTTTGGCTATGCCGCGCTGCTTGGTTTCGTGATCCTCACCGGCTACATCCCCGCCTTCATCGACCAGAACGACATGATCTTCGGTCTGTTCCGCCGCACCTGGTACGCCGACGGCCTGCACCTCGTCTCCGCGCTGTGGGCGCTCGCCTCAGCGCTGACCTCGCGCCGCGCATCCGAACTGTTCTTCCAGCTCTTCGGCGTCTTCTATTTCGCCGACGGTGTGCTCGGCCTCCTCACCGGCAGCGGCTATCTCGACTTTGGCATCCTCATCAACGGCGTTTTGAACCTGCCGCTGTCGACCCGCATCTTCGCCAATGCGCCGCATCTCGGCCTTGGCGGGCTTGCCATCCTGATCGGCTATCTCCTCGCACCGCGTATGCGCCCGGCCCATGCTTAAGCGCCTGCGTCGCATCGTCTTCACGCTGGTCGTTCTGATCGCCGTCGCGATCCTGGGGCCGCTCGCTTATATCGAGGGGACCTGCCAGCCCACATCCGACGTTGCATCCGCGGCGACGGCCGCAGACGTGCTGCCGCCGATCGGCGAGAAGGGTTACCGACGGCCGCTCGACAACACCTATTTCACCTTTCCCGAATGGTACATCGTCTATTCCTTCGAGGATTTTGGCCGCTTCCTCGACCAGTCCAGCGAAAGCCGTTTCGGCTATCTGCACCACATCCTCGGCTTCTGGCAGAGCTTCTGCACCATCAACAGCGCAGTGCCGGCAGCTACGGAATCGCGCTTCGACGTGAAGATGATGATCTACGTCATCGGCATCAGCTACTCCGCCGAATACGCGATCAAGGGACTTTACGAGAACACCATCGGCCGCGCGTTCGAATGGATCAGGGGCGAGAAGCTCACGCCACAGGATGAATACGCCCGTACGGTGCTGCAGGACTATGCGGCCTTCCTCTACACCATCCCCTGGTACAAATATCCGTTCGGTGACACGCTGAACGGGCTGACGGCGATCTCGGCTCCGACGCCGAGCAATCTGCGCACGTGGGAGCGCGACTTCGCGCTCGGCATCGAATATTTCATCAAGATCGGCTACGCCGCCGCGATCCAGAAGGCGCTCGATGCCAGCGATGACGACGAGCCGCGCGACATCATGTTCGTGGTCGCAACGCTGCCGCAGGACTTGCTTGGCGCCGAGCCCCGCATCACCCCGGTCCGGACGCTGTCACCGGATTGGCAGCTCGTGCAGGCGCCGCGCTACAAGGCGCTGAGCGAGATTCTGAACAACCTGCTCGACGGCGGTCACCGCCTGGCGGAGATCGCAGGCAATCACGAGATCCTCATCACAGTGATCACGCCGCAAGGGACGGCTCTCGATATTCCCGACACCACGGAGCTGTTTTCACTGGATCTGGACGCCAAACCCGGCTTCCGCAGGGCCGGCCTTAAGGCTAGGATCGATCGGCTCGTCGAGATCAAGCGCGAGCTGACGACGAAGGGTGCGAGCCTTGAGCACTTCTACGACTACTAGCCGGGCAACAAAGCGGCCGCTCCGCAGGATTGCGTTTGCGGTCTCGCTCGTCGTCTCGGGCTGGCTTGCGCTTGTCGTTGCCCTCACCTTCGGCGCCACCCCCGGCCGTTCGCTGGCCGTGATCGGGCCGCAGGCGCAGGCGATCGCGGCAATCGCGAACGCCGACGGCCGCGTATTGGCGTCGTACGCCTACGTCACCATCGCCCGCTCAAACGCTGCCGACTTCGTCAGCCGGCTCTACGCCGCCGGCGCCCTTCTGGTGCTCGATGCCGAGCAGGCCGGCGGCTGCAACGGGCTTGCGCCGAAGCGAAGCTGAAGCAGCCCGGGGTCTCGGTGCTTTCGGGACAAAGCGGACATGAGCCGGCGGACAACCTACGCTCAGCCGGTCGAAAATGATGTGGTGGACGACGCCCGCTCCCGGCATCGAATGTGCCAAAGGGTGGTCGTTGAAAAACGAATCACCGGAGG